>NZ_JAWOVO010000019.1:0-100267 GCF_033339955.1 Vibrio sp. 1731
TAGCCTGATTGGAGGCCATTAAGCAAGCTATTGAAAGTGCGATTTTTTTCATCATTTTCCTTGAAGCATATAACGCCTTGTTAAGGTGTGAGCAACGCATTACCAAAGCCGCCGCATACCACCTTAAACACATAAACCAACGCAAAGTGAAAATGCCACGCGTTGCGAATCACTCTTGAACAATTTGTTAGAAGTTTGCTCACCTAGTGCTCCGACTTTCCCTTTTCGCGTCATGTGGGAAACAGTTTGTATACGCACGAGCGACATGACTTTTGCCATTGTCATCTATGACTACACAAACGAGATTGCACGGATTTCCTAATGCACTGCGCCAATTGTGATGACGTTCCTCATATTCTGCTTCAAATTCAACATAAATGTATGCTGAGCGAACCCATTCAAACGGAATTGAATGTTTTACAAGCAACCCTTTAAAAATCTTTGAATAGCGTTCAGTCATGAGGTCAAAGTGCGGGTAATATGGAGCAATCTGTTGGGAGCAAAGGTCTATTGAAACACGCTTGCTTTGAAGGTGGTCTACGGACAGGTAAAGCTTACCGATACCCCAATAACCATCGACATCATTGTTTCTACTCCGAAACGAGCCAATAATACCGCTTGCAATACTACCTAGTTCTCTCCTGCGTCCCATATTTATTCCTAAAACTTCTAACTCTTATTAGTCGGCTAAAATCCGTTTTTTATCCACTAATAATGCAACCTTTTTAATGCCATATCAACGTGTAATCAATAGGTTAATGAGCATTAATAGGGGTTAGATTGCATGATGCCTTATAATTAAAAAAGACGCTCTCCAAACTCCTTCGAATAACTTTTGATAGGGAGAATTACTAGGTTTGAAGTGAGCAATAGCTTTTGCTCTATATAGCCTTGAGGCAAAGGTGAGCCAGCGCTGATCTGGCTGACTCGAAGACGGACAAACTATTAAATCATGCGGCATCACTAAGACGGAGGCTTTCATAATAGTCTTCCGCCAGAGCGGTCATTTTAAACTCAGCATCTACTCCAGCGATCTTTTCAACGGCATCTTTAATTTCCTCTAGATCGACACTGAAGAACTCCTTGCGAAGGTTAACTGCATTAACACGTTGAGAATGGAATTCACGGTGCAAAGCTGTTTCGAGTGCAGGGGCATCATCAGTATAAATCATGGCATGTACGTCAAATGGGAATGGTACACTGGCATCACCAAGCTCTTTAACTCTGTCCATAGGCTCTAACCTGCGCGTTAAACCTATCTTGTAAACATCTTCTCCAAAGGAACCAATGTTACTTATCACGTACACATGGCCCTTACGAGTTTGCTCCGCCATACTCTTAGCACGCTCTTCTTTAGCTTCAGCTTCGGCCAATTGCTGCTCTAGAATGGCTATTCTTTGTTCCATTTCACTACGTTCTTGTTCATTAGCTTGAGCAAGCTCTTGCTGAGCTTTATCAAGAAGGTTTCGATACATTTTTTCTTCTTTCTCAGCTTCAGCAATCGCTTTTTCAAACTCTTTTATTGCTCTCTGCTCTTCACGAATTTGCTCTTTGATGAGCTTTTGCTCGGCAATTTCTTCCTGTTTCTTCAGGGTATATTGATACTGAAGCTTACATTCTTCGAATTTTAGTTCGATGTAGTCAATATCAAAACCACACTCCAGTGTCGCAGCCGACTTTTCTAGATTGTTTGCTAGTTTCTCGATTCGTTCCAGCGTACGACCAAATGAGCTTGGAGAAACCTTGCCAATAAGCATGTCACATTCAATATTGAACGCAGTTAGCATTAGCTTAACTTGACCATTGAGGATTTTTTTATTTAAAGACTTGTCATTAGAAATAACGGTCGTTTCTGGGAAGGTGACTGCGGTCTTCGCTTTAATCATGTCTTTTTGTTGCTGCCGTATGTCTTTGATCTCTTCAGAATAGCGAGTTGATGTTTCGTAAAGATATTGTGGCATTTCAAAATGACCATGAGCAGTATATTCATCGAGTCGTGAATACAAGTCTATCCCACCCATTAGCTCGTTCAGATCCAGTTCGCCTTTTTCAATATTGGCATGAAGTTCATTTAGAGTGTTTTGGGCAGCGTCAAGAGACTGTTGCTGTTCTAGAATACTAATTTTAAGAGAGTCATCTTGTCCTTTCAAAGCTTGTAGATCGGCAGTTTCAGCGTTAATTTTGGAAAGCGCCTTCTTTGCTATCTCAGTAGCTTGCTGTAGTGATTCATTTGCTTTCTTTAATGTCTCGTGCTCTTCTTTGGCTTTCGTTAACGCTTCATCAATTGACTTGTACTGTCCAACTTTTTTATCCGCAGAGCGTTTCGTCACTATATAGGTCAGCAAAACTACTAACAAAGATATGCCTGCTAATATCAGTAAATTATTATCCATTGTTTACCTTAAAACCTCTTGTATGAATTGCTTTCTAAGGGCGGCTCGTTCTTCGCAGCGGTCTTGGTACTCTTCATTTGCATTTGATAGCGCATTTTTAAATGCTTGCTTTGCTGCGGATTGTTGCTGTCTTACTTGCCGCTCTAGTTCTCGCTGAGCTTCGCGCACACCTCTTTCATGCTCTCTAAGCGCTTGAGCTTCAGCACGTTGCCGAGCTTTCTCTCTACGCTGAGCTTCGCGGGCGGCTTGTTTGTTGGCCCTATCTATAGCTTTAACAACCTTTATAGCGGTCCTTAAACCACTTCCTCGTCTGGCCAATGCATTTCTCCTCTGAGCAAATTAAAAATATGCTTCCGATGCTAGCACAACAAAATTGGAAGGGTTGTTATTGAAGTCAAACAGATTGCATAAAGTCTATAG
Source organism: Vibrio sp. 1731 (assembly GCF_033339955.1). Classification (NCBI taxonomy): domain Bacteria; kingdom Pseudomonadati; phylum Pseudomonadota; class Gammaproteobacteria; order Vibrionales; family Vibrionaceae; genus Vibrio; species Vibrio sp. 1731. The sequence continues at coordinate 2,814 of NZ_JAWOVO010000019.1, forward strand.
CTATGAGAGTGCTAAGGTTTCAAATATCTATGTTTCTCACAGGCAGATTAGCCCCTTGCTTTGGGTTAGAAAAAATATTCCAAATGATGGCATGGAGAGTAATGACTCATGCAGTCGCTGACTCGTTTTGGGGCATAAATGCTTCAGCCAGACTCGCAGTATCAAAACTCTACAATAGCAATCGACGACTAACCCGAAGCGTAAAGAAAATCCCTTTACACCCTACCCTCTTTTCAAGCATTTTTATTGGTGTATGTATATGAAATTGGCGAATTATGCACGATAGGTAGCCCTACTGCCGACCCGATACATCCTAAAACACTTAGTAGGATTAGTGCGTTATTTTCTCTCTAATGCCCTTGACGATCAAACCGTTTAGTTCCAAAATAACTGTATATATGTACAGTTATATTTTTATTATGAAAGTTATCCCTATCTTAGCAAGCGCTGGTATTACAGGCTTTGAAAGCCCTGCTGCTGAATACAGACAAGTAGGAATGAGCCTTGATGAACTGCTAGTTGAGCATCCAAGTGCTACATTCATCGGACAAGCAATGGGGGAATCTATGCAAGAGATTGGCATTTTTGATGGTGACTTGTTGATTGTAGATCGTCACGTTGCCGTCCAAAACCTTGATGTAATCGTGGCCAATTATAATGGTGAGTTCGTTTGTAAAATGCTAGATATGACACGTCGATCACTCTTATCTGCAAATAAAGCAATGATGCCTATCTGTATTCATGCTCAAGATACATTTTCGATTGAAGGTGTAGTGATTCGATCTATCCGTTGTCACCGCCCAAGCTGTTTACTCTCATCTCGTAGAAAATAATGTTTGCCCTAGTTGATGCTAATTCCTTTTATTGTAGTGCTGAACAAGTTTTTAGACCCGAGTGGAGAGGTAAGCCCGTAATCGTTCTGTCGAATAATGATGGCTGTGTCGTTGCAGCTAATCGTCAAGCTAAAGAAGCAGGTATAGCAAAGTTTAAACCTTACTTTGAAGTCAAAGCATTGTGTGAGTTGAAAGGTGTAATTGCTCTATCATCTAATTATGAACTTTACGCAGATTTGTCGTCCAAAATGATGGATGTTATTGGGCGGTTTGCGCCTGAGCAATATGTATACTCCATTGATGAATCATTTCTTTCCTTTCATCGCTGCTTTCCTGCCATTAAAGACTTACGAGAACATGGCTCTTTAATCCGACGAGCCGTTTGGAAAGAGTGTCGATTACCAGTATGTATAGGTATGGGAACAACGCTAACCCTCGCCAAAATTGCCAATCATGCAGCTAAAAAAATTCAAGGCTGTAAGGGCGTTTGCGTTATCGACAATGAACATCAGCGTACCTCTATATTAAAGCAGCTAGAAGTTGGTGATGTATGGGGAGTGGGCAAAAAAATATCAACACGATTAAAACATATGGGGATTAACTCGGCTTATGATTTGTCTCAGTATGCCCCAGAACAAGCACGTCGGGAATTTTCAGTAGAAATTGAAAGAACCGTTCGTGAATTAAATGGTGTCGCTTGCAAGGGCTGGGACACAGCTAGAGCTGATAAAAAGCAGATTTACTCAACTCGTAGTGTTGGAACAAGAATCACCGACCTTGAACTACTGAAGCAAGCACTAAGTAAACACGCCGCGATAGCAGCACGTAAAGCACGAAATCAAAAGTCGCTGTGTAAAGCTATGCTCTGTTTTGCTTCCAACTCCCCATTTGATGATAAACCTCAGAGCTTCCGTATAGTTCATCATTTTGCATATCCAACTGCTGACTCAATGCAGTTGGTCAAAATTGCTACGAAGGCAGCAACACAATTGTTCAAACCAGGTGTACGTTATTACAAAATTGGCATCGGTTTGATCGATCTAGTTAATGGGCAGCACGAACAATTAGATCTGTTAAATCAAACTCCGAGTAATGATAAGTTAATGAAAGTGTTGGATAGTCTTAATAATCGGTATGGCACTGATACGCTTTTTGTTGGTTCCCAAGGCATAGAGCAGAAATGGAGCATGCGGAGAGAAATGCTTACTCCGCAATATACAACCAACTGGCTAGATATACCTAAAGTAAGGTGTTAACAGTTCAATTCTTAACACCTTACTTTAGGTATATTTTCTGTCTTCTACTGGCTCCATTTGGATTGCCTTCATGTACTCTTCAGCAGCCCCGTCTTAAACTTCTTTACGCTCGTTAGAGTCAAACGCCCTAACGTGAAGAAAATTCTCTTACTCTACTAAGACCTTTGAAACATATCTCTTTATTGAGCACTCCAACAAGACTGCCGTTTCAATCAATTTTTATCTAAAACGCCGTGTTAAAATAGCTGATTATACAACGCACTATTTATGGCGATGAAAACAAAATTAGTAATCTTAGATCTGTAGAGTTCAGCGCCAAAAATAGGATTCTGACGATAGCAATAGATGATGATAGAGACTTGCAAACAAGAATCAGAATGGACGATAAAATCGAAGAAGCTGTGTTCCTTGATGAGTTTATAGATAAAGGCACGTTAATCTACGCCGACGGTAACTATCGTTACCAAGGCCGATGCCAACACGTTCAATTAGAATGGCAAAAAGGTGAGTTGCTCTTACCGAAATACTACAAGGTATTTTTGAATGAGACCTGTTAAAAACTTGGTGCTATAACACTCGTTGTCAGCGGGCTGTGATAAGACTGATTTGGTAGGTAAGTTAGCGTAGGATTCAGAACATAATTTGGTTCTCAATTTCTTGCATGGCAATAATCCTAGGTAGCCTGGGTGTTCTGTTTCTATCTCATCACAAGCTTCATCATGCGCTTCTTACACTCAAGAGCAGCGACTTGATTGCCCGTGAGTAAGAAAATCAATGGCCTATTTGAGAACGGCTAGTACTATTTAACCATCAACTCGGTTCTTCAAGTTTGGTGTTCTTCTGTAAAGCATCGACACCACAGTTTCAACTAGTTCTTGATAGCGATAGAACGTATCTCGTGAGATACCCATAATCTTGCAGGCAACTAGATACATTGCCAAGTTCTTCTGCAAGATTGAGAAGCCCAGCTTTGTATTTGATGATTGGATTACTAGTATGAAGCATGAGAGTTACCACTAGTTGTCTTTGATTACGAATTAAACTCCTTTAATAAAAGTGGGTAACAATCTTATTATCAAACTTAAGTGTCAGATCTAGTCGGAACTAGTACAAGTCACTAGATAATAAACTCTTAGTTATAAACCGACCAGTCAAAATTTAATAATAAAAATACTAATTATAAAAAAGACGTTTAAAGTTTTTGTCTTTAAATTTTATTTTATACATATCTTTGTCTGCTTTTTTTATAACTTCATTAAGATGGCAACTATGTTTAGAATATACTGAGACCCCCATACTAAATTCAATCTTTAATTTAGATGAAAGTCCATCGATAGAGAAAGGCTTAGATAATACATTGGTAATTTTACACTTTATAGCGTCTATTTGATATTCTTCTTTATATGAATCCGTCAGCTTAAATAGAATTATAAATTCGTCCCCACCAACACGGAAACACATATCGCATTCTCGAACACTTTCTATAAGTCTAGAGGAGACACCTTTAAGTAATAAATCTCCCACATTATGTCCATAGGTATCGTTAACAACCTTAAAATCATCAAGATCTAAATAAGTCACTATGTATGAAGAAGAACTGAACAACAAATCAGAACTTTTGTTAATAATACGATCCAATTCGTGTCTATTAAATAACCCAGTCAGAGGGTCTTTGAAGGCCTTAACGTGAAGATCCTCAATTAGTTTCTCAGTGCTAGTAACATCAAAAATGGTTGCAATAGCACAGTCCATTCCATCAAAATAGATATTTGCTATTGAAATTCTTGCTCTAAAAAACTTCCCATTTGAACGTACACACAGGATTGTTCCTCTAGAAGACATATTTCTACTTTGACATTTGTTGGATATAAAATCATCAACTTTTTTATGGTGCTGTTTTGCAAAGTAACTGGGAATTATAACGTCCAATTTTTCATTAAAAATTTCGTTTTTATTAAATCCAAACAATTTAAAAAAATAGGTATTTGCAAATACAATATTAGAATATTTATCTACAATTATATTTGCGTCAGAAAGACAGTTTAAGAAATCTGAAATGTGTTCGGTTGCATTCACTCTACATATACCTTATCAAACCAAAGGATATCTAACCAAAGTGACCCAATGAAAGTGATAAAGATAAATTATATATTTAATACAACATATATCCATTTCTTTATGTATATTTGTGATCTAAGCACGCTCAAAGAAAAATTAAAATTTTAATATATTTAAACAAATTTTAAAAATTTACAAATATGTGAAACAAGAGTTAAATCGTAGTGTGATTGATGCCTATGATAACAATTTCATGCACAACATAGACACCATGTCATCAATTGAATTTAATTAAACATTTCGTACGCGATTGACTTAACCAAGCTCTGCACGGAGTTCTTCATCTCATCTTTGGCGTCATTGTGGTTACCACAGCCAAAAGGGGGTTGCGGGTCATACTCTAAGAGTAACTCTAGACTTTCAACTGACTTAATATCCCCAGATAACTCAGCTAAAAGTTCCAGAGAAAAATCCAATCCAGATGTGATGCCTCCACCACTTATTCTATTACGATCCTTTACAACTCTCTGATTTAAGTACGTTAATTTGGGATATTTATTTAAAGCTTCTTTGTATGCCCAATGAGTAGTTACTTTATAACCATCTAGTAACCCCGTTTCTGCTAGGATTAAAGAGCCAGTACAAACAGATGTTATGTACTTTGCTTGACTGCCAATTTTTGTCAGAAAATCTATGACTTCATTATCTCTGATTTGCTCTATCGGGTTTGCAGAGCCAGGAACAATTAATACATCAACATGGGGAAGATCATGAACACTATAGTTAGGTAAAAGCTTAACATTTGCATCTGAAGAAACAGGTTGAATACTTTTTGAAAAAGTAAAAACATTAACTAATCCACTTACAGCTAAAACTTGTAACGGAGCATATGCATCAAGCATGGTAACACCAGGGTAAATATATATTCCAACATTCAGATTCTTACTTAACTTTTCCATTATCAATGCCTCAATAAAATGATTGAGAAGCCATTTTAGTCTTTTATAAATCAAACACTAGAAACTAAAGAGTCAAACTGTTCGATCTGGGACTATTTTTAACAATAGTCCCAAACCGTTAATGTTAATATTGACTATAAATTTCAACACACTATCCTATTCAATAAGATAGGAGTAAACCTAATGTATAGAAACAAAAGTTGCAAACGAATTCTAGTTGCTTTTCGAGATTTATTATTAGTAAAAGATTATTGTGAAATCTCTGTATTGGAAATAATATCTAAAGCAGATGTTAGTAAAAGTACATTTTATAGACACTATAATGGAAAGCTCTGTGTTTTTATTGAAATGCATAAACTGTTGTTTCAAAAATTATTTACACAAATGAATACTAAAGAAGCTTGGCTGAGTAGCCTACCACAACAATCTTTCATTAATATGGCTAGCTTGGCGTCAAGGCGGAATGGAATAGGTCGTTCTATGGTTTACAAAATGGGTGATGATTGGTCAATTGCTTCAAGGTTAATCAGAGATTGTTTATCAAGTGAAGTGGAAAATCAATTATTAAAAGTATTTGGAAAAGATTCTTGGATAATACCTATCGAGCAAGTAGCAGGTTCTATTGCGGCATTACACATTGATTGCATAACACAATTAGGATTAAAATCAGGCCCATCTTCGGCAGAACAAGAGCTATCATATCTACAATTTTTCACGCAATCTATTATAAACTCATCCTTGAGTTAGTTGAGTAAATAGAAAGCCACCATAATATGGTGGCTTTCTATTTATAGGTCTCGTTCAGAAGAAGAGAATTTTATTTTTTCTATATTTTCTAATAAGACAACACCATCACCATTATCTCGATTATCAGAAATAGAGTATTTTCCATCCCTTAATTTAGTAATTGTATAATTTGACTCATCACCTGAGAAGATAACTGTATTTTTACCTTTATTACCAACAATTTTATTTCCGAGTTTATTTACAATAACATTTACATTATTGCTGCCAGTTAGTGTAATATTCTTCAGATATTGTGAGTGGTGTGTATAAGGCAACTTAGTGTCAAACTTTAAACTAAACGTTCCTTCAAAGCTCTTAGAAACTCTTGCATTATAGGTAAGGTATGGGTGAAGTAATTTCTGTACAGCTTTTAAGCCCAACGGATCAAGAGTAGACATTTCTGCTCTTGTCTTAGCTGTATAAATGCCCCACATACCGCCTTTGAATTTCTCTTCTAAATGTTTTCTTCTTTCTTCTAGGAGAGCTAGTTCTGTCGCATCTAACAGGTCAGTTAATGTGGATGTTTCAGTATCAGCCACATCAGCACTTCCTTCGATACTTACACTAGCAATCTCTTTTTGTCCCCAAGCTCCCCACAAGCCATAATAGGAATCAACAACAGCTGCATAGTATTCTTGAGACAGGCTGTTCTCTTTAGTCAGCTCTTGTATCCATGCCTGATTATCTTCTCCGAGGCCCCAGATTTTTCCTGTAAGAGCGTTGACTTGAGCACTTCTTAACTCCGCTTGATAACCTGGTAATGCGCCCAAAAACTTTTCATTTTGATCCACGCCAATACCGTAGTCATGGACAAGATGCAATATTTCTTCAAAGGTAGCATCTCTATGTTCATAATTTTGTTCGATGTACCAGCTACCACCCTCGACTTGGATTTCCTCCTTGTATAGAGGTTGACCATCAAGTTTTGCCGCTGGGTTAGATCCGTCATCTTTGCCATTAAGCAGTAATAGTTTGGCGTTATTTTCTGCCATCTTATTCGCGATTTCTGATTTATTATCCCCATACTCAGAACCATCAAAGTTGGTTAAGTAATGCGATAATACATTCCTTGCTCTAATTATTTGTTCATCCGTCAACTCGTCTTGGGCTAATATCGGTATTCTTTTTCCGTTTGGAGTTTTAACCTCTGTATAGCGGTCAAATCCTAACTGTAAAGAGTAAGTTTTAGCTAGCTCTTTAGGTACCGTTGTTATACCTAAAAAACTAGATTCCTCAGTGACTATTTCATACTTAACAATTTCATCAAGCGTCAAGTAATGCATGGAGCTTGACTTAGCTGAGTTCAATGTGAACCAGTAAAAATCAGAGTTAATGCCCATATCTTGGTAATAAGACGTGAAAATATCGTGTGAGCTGTGTGATGATGGGTACTCACGACCATCTTTCACCCCGTCACTCCATGAATGTACACCAAGTTTAGCTCCAGCAGACCAACTTCTTGAAGCACCAGCAAGATATAAATCAACGCCCCCAGAAGTTACATGGCTGTTACTATCTACAACCGTCTTCATCTTCTTACTTCTAATTAACCGTCCAAGCTTTAAGTTAGCATCATCATCAATAGAGCCAGAAATATCCCTCAAATACAGCTGATTTACCGATGGATTTTTAGATAACATGTTATTGAATGCCGAAGTTGAACCATCGCATGAAACACCATCGATGATTGCTGTTTTACCTTGAACTTCGAACTGCAAAGGAGTCATTCCCGTGACAGTAGTTGAGCACTCAGAAATAAAAACATTTTTAGCGGCGGGTTTATGCGTAACATCTTTATCAGTGTTTTTCTCACTACTCGAATTACAACCCGTTAACGCAGTGACGATCGCTAGGTAAGATAACGCTAATGTAGTACTTTTCAATGAATCATTCCTTATATGAACAAAGCCTTTACTCTACTAGATAGACATTAATGATAACTTGATTACTAGACTAAGATTACGAGTGCTTACAACTCTAAAAAAATTTTACAAAAGTCATAAATTAGGAAAAAAATGGCCACCTGAGATTAATAAGGTGGCCTTTTCAATAAGAGAGTTATCAAACACAACAGCTACAGTTGCGCTTGTACTTTTCCATCTTACCAATACCAGGATTGAAGGTATTGGTCGGGTCAAGCTCATGATAGAATTTCTGAAGTGAGTTATCAGCTTCGTACAGATGTCCTACATTATGCTCTGCTGGATATTTTGCTCCCCGTGCATTAAGGTGTTTTAACATCAACTTTTTCATCAATTTTGTATCAGTACCCTTTTTGAAAATGTAATCTTGATGAAAAACGTGGCACATAAAATGACCGTAATACAGCGAGTGGACAAGGTTCTTACTAATCTCTTCGGGTAAATTTTCCAACCATTCCTCGTCATTTCTTCTCAACGCAATATCTAAAGCAACTATATCTTCTACATCTTTACGGTGGATCGTTTCATAACGTATAGCCGCTCCTGCTGCTGCAAATCGATGTAAATAAGCTTTTTTACCTTCTTCTGGTGTACACTCAAAGAAATCACAATCTCGCTTTTCTCCCCAGACTTCACGAAGATAGATTTGTGCTTCTCTGATTCCAGCTTCACTCATTTTAAGAACTAAGTGATGTTCGTACTTATCACGGAAATCCAACATCCTTTCTGGCAGATGCTGAGGAAATAATTTACTTGCATAATACATGACTGCATCGGGAAGATATTTGCTAACGAATGGAACGCGATCCAAGATATTTTCAACTTTGGCTTTCAATGCAAACATCTTGGGCAATCTATCAGTACCTAGCAAATCGATTGATAAAAATACGTCTTTGCCATACTTTTCTGCAATATTAAAAATATCTCGATGCATATATTCAGCCATTTCTGGCAAGTTTTCAAAATTCGTCAAGATGTCTCTTCTAAGTTTAGTCAGTTGTGAAGGATCATTTGTACCAACGTAAAATACTTGCTCCTTTTCTGGAACAGGATAACTATCAACACGAACTGCAAATACACCTATTTTACCAGCACAACCACTTGCCTCGAATAAACGACGTTCGTCAGCATTAAATCTAGACGGGATCTCTGAAGTGACATCTCGCACACGTTGATCATATTCCTTGTCGGAAGCCATCCTCTCATCATATTGAATCTGAGTAGAATCAAAATTACCTAACTCAAGATTTCGAAGAATTTCTTCTGGCGTATCACCTAAACCATCGATGCCGAGATGATTTACAAGATGCAATTTACCGTGTTTATCTACTTGACCATAAATTGCAAGCTCTGTATAGGCAGGACCTCGCTTGACCAAAGCGCCACCCGAGTTATTTGCAACACCACCAATAACTGTTGCTCCGATTGTAGATGAACCGATGACAGAGTGTGGTGCTCTATTTACAGATTTAAGTTTCTTTTCTAATGAATACAAACTTGTTCCTGGAAAGCATAATGCTTGCTTGCCGCCATCTAACAACTGAACCTGATTTATTCTTGTAACATTTATTACAACAACATCCCTATCATAATCATTTCCACTAGGAGCAGAGCCTTCTGTAAGTCCTGTTTTAGCAGCTTGCATGATTATAATACAGTTATTATTCACACATGCCTGGATTACTCGCCATTGCTCAACGAGTGAATTTGGAAAAACAATTGCTATTGCTTTTCCGCATCCAGAACGAAATCCTGAACGGAAATATTTGGTTTTATTAGAATCAGTAAGAACATTATCATTTCCGACAATAGATACAAATTCATCGATTATTTTTTTATTATTCATCATCATTTCTCACTTTATGTAGGGATTTGGAAATATAAACTCTTCGGAAAATCAAATCTATTGTAAGTGAATGAAATTAAAGACAACAAGTCCAAACAAACAATAAATAACTTAACTTTCAGATACTTAAATGAATGAGACAAAAAAGAAAAACACTGTTTCTAATTAGAAACATAGATAAATGATTGAATAATATGAACTTTAACATCAATAGCAAATTTAAGAAAAACACTGTTTCTAATTAGAAACAATAAGTTCAAAGTTCAAACTTCATAATTAAGCACTTATATGATTTATATGGGTTTTATATTGTTAACAATTATTAATTAATTGAAAATATATTACACAAATAATTTTTCTGAGATATATACACCATGTTTTATATGTGTAGTAATGAATCATTTAAGGTATTATTTTTACGCTTTTAATTAAGCAAATTTTGATAATACCCCTTACAAAAAATCCAAAATGTGAATGTTTAATTTCAAGGTTGAAATTAAGCATCGGAGTATAATAATGATATCCCTACTTATATCCATCATTCCTATCGCTTTTCTGATATGGATGATGACAAAGAAAAATGCGGTACCTTCACATATAGCACTACCGCTTACAGCTTTTATGGTTGCTCTAATCCAGTTTTTTCACTTTGATACTGACATGATCACAATCAGTGCATATAGCGTCTCTGGCATGCTATCAGCTACAACTCCGATTTCGATAGTAGCAGGTGCAATATTATTAAATAGGTTGCTCTACTATACTGGCTCTGAAAGAACAATTAAGGTTTGGTTAGAGTCCATTAGTCGAAATGAGGTTGCCCAACTAATGATAATTGGCTGGGCTTTTGCTTTTATGATAGAGGGAGCTTCTGGGTTTGGTACGCCAGCAGCTATAGCAGCACCTATTCTTGTTGGCTTAGGTTTTTCTCCAATAAAAGTAGTTCTTTTTACACTGACGATGAATTCCGTTCCAGTATCTTTCGGAGCTGTAGGTACTCCGACTTGGTTTGGTTTTTCAAACTTAGGATTGTCCGAAGAAGATATTATTCAAACAGCACAGTTTTCTGCATTAATTCACCTAGTTTCTGCATTTATAATCCCTCTAATTGCACTTAAGTTTGTTGTACCTTGGGAGAAGATTAAATCAAACTATAAGTTTATATTGGCAAGTACTCTTTCATGTACGATCCCATACTATCATATTGCACAGTGGAACTATGAGTTCCCAGCGTTAATTGGAGGTGCAATTGGACTTTTAATAACAATTTTTATAGCAAAAAAAGAGTTAGGATTAGAAAAACAATCGGATACAAGTAGTAAGATTTCAAATAGTAATCTTGTTAGTAATTTTGAGATTTTGAAAGCAATATCTCCTACTTTATTGTTGATCTTTATTCTAATTATTACTCGTGTTAAACAGTTTGGTATCAAACAATTATTACTCGATGATACATCAATGCTTAATTTATCATTAGGATTGATAGGTGATTTAAGCATCAGTCAGGCGTTTATAATTAAAGTTAGCAATATTCTTGGAACAAGCGCTTCTTGGTCATATAAATTGCTTTACGTTCCAGCTTTAATACCGTTCGTTTTGGTAGTTGTTATTTCCATATTTATATTTAATATATCTTCAACCAGTTTGAGAAGAATATGCAGTGATACTACTGACAGAATTAAGTATCCATTTATTGCTCTTGTTGGGGCGCTAATAATGGTGAAGTTGATGATGCTTGGTGGAAGTAAATCTCCAATAATGACTATTGGGACGGCGTTTTCAGAGTTTACTGGAGAGAACTGGCAATATCTAGCATCATATTTGGGAGCATTAGGAGCGTTTTTCTCTGGTTCAGCTACGGTGTCAAACTTAACATTTGGAGGAATACAACAAAGTATTGCTATAAATGTAGGTCTTGAAGAGTCAAAAGTTCTTGCTCTTCAATCTGTCGGAGGAGCTATGGGTAATATGATATGTATAAATAACATAATTGCTGTATCTACAATATTAGGAATATCCAGACAAGAAGGCTATATATTGAAAAGAACTATCATTCCTATGACTATTTATGGCTTAGTTGCAGCATTAATGAGCTACTTTATATAATATTAACGAGACTTTCGAGTCTCGTTTTAAAAATGGGAGTTTCTTTGACTAAATTTATCATATATATGTTCAATTAATAACTCAACTTTCTCTGATTGAGTTCTTGATTTGGGATAAATTGCATATATACCTATCTCTTTGGCTGTATCATACTTAAATATTTCAACTAAACTCCCATTTTTTATATCGTCATAAATAAGAATTCTTGGAACATATACTATCCCATTACCCAAAATAGCAAGATTTCGTAAAACAGAAGAGTTGTTAGAAGAAAAAGTACTATTGACCTCAACTTCATATCTTTTCTTAGCGTTTTTAAAACTCCAAATGTTTGCTCCACCTTCCTGAAAAGAATACGTCAAACATTTATGCCTATTGAGTTCACTTGGAGAATCTGGAAGTCCATGTTTAGCTATATACATAGGAGACAAGCAAGTAGTCCATTTTGCATCAACCAACTTTCTCACATTAAACGAAGAATCAGGATATGAACCTGTTCTGACTGCTAAATCAAATCCGTTATTTTCGATGTCTACATATTTATTATCCAAATCCATATCTATTTTTATTTTAGGAAACTTATTATTAAACTCGTATATAATCTCAGGAAAAATTAATTCACCTGATATAGTCGGAACAGTTAATTTAATAGTACCTGATAAGTTTTGTTCCAGTCCATTCAGTGCCTCGTCTGCTTTTTTTGCCGCATCATATACTTTCTTCGCTCCTACAAAGAGCTTGCTACCTGCCTCCGTTAAGAAAAGTTTTCTAGTAGTTCTATATAAAAGCTGAACGCCAACCTCCTCTTCCATTCGAAATACAATTTTACTAACAGCTGATTTAGCAATCCCTAACTTTATGGCAGCCTGACTAAAAGACCCACTTGTTACGACACTATAAAACACTATGAAATCAAACGAATTTTTCATAAAATACCTTCATCAAGTAGACGTACATTTTAAATTTCACTCATACACTATTTAACAGGAATGTTAAGTTCAAAAGCAGTTTCTAAAGCATCACTTTTAACTAAGCTTAAGGTTCCTTCCATAGAATTAGCCGCAGATTTTGCAATTGCAAGCCCTAAGCCAAATCCACCCGACTTAGATGCTCGACTATCATCTAATCGAGAGAAAGGCATAAATAACTCTTCTCTTTTATTATCTTCAATTGGAGGCCCATCATTTTTGATAGTGATCCTAATGAATCCACCTTTAGTCTTAACTTCTACATGTACATGATTACATGAATATCTAATCGCGTTTGAAATTAAATTATCCAATGCAAGTCTCAAAAGTATTGGAGAACAAAATAATGTTAGTTCATCATCAGACTCTAACTTAACTTTTTTATCGCAATTATCCCAAAAGTTCAGCCTTTCTTTAACTAAAGCTATAACATTACATGCTTCTTTATTGATTTTTTGACATTTACTAAGATTATTTAGTTTAGAGAGAAGAACAACTTTATCACTTAAATCCGTTAAGTCATCAATATATCTATCAATATCATCAAGTAACTCTTTTGTATCTTTATCTATTTTTCCCTTTCTTATTATTCCTACAGCTAATTGAATTTTACTAAGAGGTGTTCTTACTTCATGTGGTACTGCTTGTGCAAAGATCTGGCTTCTTGTAAAGCTACCAGATATCTCCTCTGCCATTTCATTGAAGTAAAAAGCCAATTTATTTAATGGCTTAGGTATGTTTTCATTAGCTCTTACGGATAGTTCTCCTTTCCCAAACTTTTTTTGTACAAGGGTTAGATTTTCAATCTGCTTTTGAAGTTGATACGTTGGGTAATACAGTAAAACTCCGATAACAATTAGAATAACTGAGCAAACTAGTAAAGGTACAAGAACCTCTGGATCTTTATATATTGGAGTTGTGGATAAAGCCTCTTCACTTAGTTTTAAAGGTGGTCGATCACTAATTAAAAGAAAACCATTTTCAATTCCAATTTCATAAATCGCAAACAGAGTTTCAGAATCTTTTTCAAAGATATCAATTCCTTTTACGTTTGATAGATAAGTTAGATGCCCTAAATTAACCTCGTCTAATTTTGAAACCCACTTCACATCGAAGTGTTGGTAAGGCATTGGATTTTTGGAATCTTCAAAATAGCTCTCGAACGATACGCTATCTTGTTCTAATTGATTTTTAATAGTATTAAATACATATTTTGTATCTCTATGAAAATCTACTAACTCATCATTACTGAGGTATTCAGTAGTGAGGAAGAGAGTGAATCCTACACTGGTAAATAGCGACAAGATCATACTTATATAGATTCTTGTAAACATTGGAGGAAGAAAGTTATTCATCGATCATCATGTACCCTTTGTTTCTTATGGTCAAAATGTACCTGTGTGGAGAACTGTTATCCTGTAACTTTTTTCTTAAAGTAGATATTCTCATATCTATAGAGCGATCATTGTATCCATGCTCTACCCCTCTCAATGATCTGCAACATTCTTCTCTAGTCACTACTTTTCCTACGTTACTCATGAGTACGAGTAACATTTCGAATTCTGCATTCGATAAGTAAATTCTATTCCCTCTAAAGATAAGCCGTCTTGAATGCGGCTCTAACTCAATATCTCGTACTTTTAGCGGTGTTTCTTTTCCATTTAAGGGCAAATCTTTGGTTAGTGCTCTTCTTATCAATGCTTCAATTCTAGCTACTAACACATGTGGCTTAACTGGTTTTGAGATAAAGTCATCTGCCCCAAGCCTCAATAAAGCTACCTCATTCAAGTCATCGGAACACGCAGTCAAAATCAATATAGCTCCATCATAGAAACATCTAGCTTTTTGACATACTTCACTACCATTTAACCCAGGTAGCATAAGGTCTAAAATCAAAACATCAGGGGCATTTTCTTCAATTTCTTTTAATGCATCCTCTCCCCGATCAAAGGTATCAACCTCAAACCCCTCTGTAGTTAAGTACATCTTTATCAATCGAGCGATTTCATGATCATCTTCAACTAACAATACTTTCTTTGTACTCATGTTGTTCACTATTTCATATGATAAACTCATAATTATAGGCTATTTGATAAAGACCATTCATTTCTCTTACATATGCTTACATAAATGAAAAATGATTACTTTTGTTTACTTATAATCGGCCACTTCTCAGTTACTATTGATATCTAATTCAATAGAATTCACAACCATGAAGTGAATTATCATAGATATAGGTTTTTATGTTTATAAAAACAATTAAATTATTAATTGTACTGGGAATTATTTTTGTTACTGGTTGCTCGACAATTAAGGATTCTAGAAGCTCGATCAATGAAAAGAAAACACACCAGTACTCTGTCAGTATTGAAACCCTATGGATTGATACTATAAAAATAATTAACAATTCTGATCTTCAACTTGTTTACGAAGATAAGCCTAACGGAAATATACTGGCTCAAACACCTATAAATGCATTCAGTTGGGGAGAGAATGTATTTATAAATTTATATGGAAATCAGAATGAATCATTTATTAGAATTTCTTGTAAAAGAGCAATTGCAACTAATATAACATCTACGGACTGGGAAAGTTTTATCATAAAAAAACTAGATAATAAACTCAATCAATCAAAACTTGGAAATTAAAATGAAGATAAAGTCTATTTTATTGGTAGTACCATTACTTACTGCACTATCTGCGTCGGCTAACGAAAGTGACTTCTATATTGGTGCTGGCCTAGGTACTGGCGGTATAGATACTGATATAGCTAAAGATATACCTATTCCAATGACTATTGATTCAGAAGGTACACCTATCTTTATCAATGCAGGGTATAAGCTAAACCCTTATGTTTCCTTCGAAACCAAGCTACAAAAGCATGGTGATATTTCTTTTAAATCTCCACTTGCCAAAAATGAGTACAAATGGAGTCCGAAGTCATTATCATTTAATGCTAATGTTTCTTACCCGATTACAGAATTCTTATCTCCTTTCGTTTCTGTAGGTGTAGGCTATATCTCTTTAGATGAGAACCAGGATTCCATTGATAAAGATACTGGTGCAACTTTTACCTATGGTCTTGGGCTAGAGTTTACTCCTGATTTCTTAGGTCCAGTTTCGTTCAATGTTGCATATCATGCCGAACAATTCGATTTAGAATCAAAAGCGAATAACAAAGACTACTCCGTAACACTAGATACTTATAGTATAAATATTAAATACAATTTCTAAACAAATCTCCCTACAATATTTTTGTAGGGAGTTAAAATATTTTCTTTATAAATTTATATATCTTATTGCCAACTCTTTGTTATGATTCTACTCACAATTTATTATTAATTATTATCGAATAGGAACACTCATGTGATAAGCTGCATATAGTTTTCAAGAAAAATATAAAAATGAGGTACTAGAGATCATGACAAAAGAATTTGAAAAAACTCTACTTAATATCCGTAGTTTAAGAGTATTTTCTCGCGATTTATCTTTAATCCAGCTTGAAGAAGCTCTAAGTAAATTTTCAAAGGTTGTAGAAGAACGCCGTACAGAAGAAGACAAGATAAAGATTGAACTAGAGAAAAAACAAGAAAAACTTGAGGAAATTGCTAATCAGATTCGTGAACAAGGACTCGATGCTAATGCCGTAATTTCTGCCCTATCTTCCCAACAGCAAGCCAAAAGCAAGAATAAACGACAACCTTTGCCAGCCAAATATAAATACGTCAATGAAAATGGATTTGAAAAGACTTGGACTGGACAAGGACGTACACCTAAAGTGATACAATTGGCGCTAGACTCAGGTGCCACTTTAGACGACTTCGCTATTTAAATACCCTTATCATTCAGAATTTTTTTCTGATGATATCTATAGTTGACTTTAAAATAGAATCACCTATTGACTGAAGCACTATACTCTCATTAATGTTCATTACAAGGTTCGTGACACTAACTCACCAAAATCAAGTCTATACTCAAATCATTACCTACGGTTTATCAGCTATAAATGCCTTCTACGACCTACTCATAGTAACGCTCGCTTCACGAACCTTTCAAATCAAATAAGAATTACCTTATGTAGTCTTGATTTGAGCAAGAGTTAGTTTCTTCAACCATATAAAACCTTTTCAAGTGGTAAAGTTGTTAACACGCGTAGACTATAATAGTCACTGCATTTCTCAAATCCACTCCAATTGGTAATAATTGGCCTTTAGAACACTCTACCCTTGTAACTTTGTTGCTAAAGCAGAAACCGTTGGTTTCTGCACAATCCGAATGCATTGTATACTTAATGAGTTAGTTGACTCCTTTAGTGTGGTGGGGATTTTGCAACGTCAGCTCGATAATCTTGTCTTCTGCTTGCTCTAGTATGCGGTTTTTACTGCGTTTGAGAGGCTTATGGACCCGTTTTATCCCCATCGCTCCTTCTGCCATTGTTTTCTGTTAGGTTTAGAGTGGGTGGCGAGGGCCACCAAGGATACGAGCGGCTTTAGTTATACTTCCAAACTGTTCAACAAGCACTAATGCTTCTATTCGCCGTTCAACCTCTTTGCCTTAATCACTGCATTTGGGATACTCAACAAGTTCCGTTATATCGAGCTGACGGTGACCAAAATAGGCTGCGAACTTACCATCATACTTACAACGGATTTCCACTTGTTGGTTGACGATTGAATAACGAACGGGTGAATAGATGACATACATCTTATTATCAAAGCTGAACGTATGGTTTCGCCGCATCTTACGATACTCTTTTTGCACATAGATAGTATTGAGGTCTAAATCATCAGGTATGCACTAACAGCCCGAACGCAAACCTGTAGGCTTAACCATGGCGTTTTTTTACCCAGTAGTTTTTATGATCTCTTTTTGCAAATACCGATTCGAACTTTCCATATCCGTGATCTTGAGCAATCGAGGTTCTGTTACCAGCCTATCTTGGAAGGTATCGAAGGATCGCTCTATACATCCCTTAACTTAAGGCAAGTGGGAGAAAATAATTTAGATACCGAGTTCGTTACAAGCTCGCTGCATTTGAAAGGAGTTTTGCACGTCTTTTTTGATCGGTTCTGGGATCTTATTGGTTTGAGCACGACCTTTGTTACCATGAACAGCGAATCGATTACCTTCTTTGCGATAAAAACTCAAGTAATGCTCAACGGTTCTTTGAGATTTTTGCAGCAATTGAGTAGCACTATCGATAGCGATTTTGCCATCAAGGACTTTACTAATGATATCGACAGTGGGCTGGGACTTTGAATCCATGTGAACATCCTTAGCCCCCTTTAAAGCTTATTTGATTACTTAAAAAATTACGCTAAATCACACCCGACATTTTCCCTCGGCAGTTAGTCTAATGACAAAGTCGCTTGGTAATTAAGGTACGACAGAATCGCTTGGTGATCACACACATGACCTAATTGCTGGACTCACTTTTGGACAAAAATGTTTCAGTGACTTTGCTAAATTAGCGATCCATGAATTAGTTAAGGTATGAAAAAATCACTTAACAACGTGTCTCGTCTGGCTGTACAGCACATATAGAGAATCCCAGTTTGTTCAACAGTCAGGGTTGCAGCGTTTAGTCCTGATTTGTTAGAGCGCATTCTCGATGATGACTTTTGCCCCTGTTTGGCTCTTGATAGTTCTATAATGCTGACCGTCTACAAAGTGAAGCGCTGCATAATCGCTGATACCATAACACGGAGTGTTACAATGCTCTCTGGAGAAGCGACCGAACAAGTCTGCCTTTTCATCACTTCCAGTAAAATGTGCCGACGCTAACCCACGAACAAAACCTAACGCATCAATAACAGCATATTCCTCAGGATTACTGTCGGTAATACCATGATCAAACAAACATATAGCTCCTGCGCTCATGCCACATAAAACAACGCCACTTTCATAGCAATCTCGAAGTATGTTATCTATGCCCCATTCTTTCCAGATCGCAAGCATTGAGCGAGTATTTCCGCCGCCAACATAAATGACATCTTGTTCTTGTAACTTAGTACGCCAATCTAAGTCTGGCTTGAAGAGAGGAAAGTGATTTAAATTACGACTAAGACTTGAATTATAAAAACGTTGAATGGCCTCGTCTGCGTCACCCGACGCTGTAGGCACATAACAAACTTTAGGATCTTGCTTGCCAGTTATGTCGAGTACATAGCGATCTAATTCGCTTCGCTCTTCTCCCATCATCCAACCACCACCGCCCAGCGCTACGATGTGCTTTTCCATATACAATACTCCGATTTTGAACTACGCACTCTAAACCCCTGTCGCTTAAACTATGTGGCACCAAACCACTCCACCCCAAAACAGAATATTTAAAGTCCAGACCATAACACTCTGTACAGGAAGCATATGGAAAACTAACTGGGGACATGCCTTAAGCTCACTCAGTGAGAACAGCATTTGAGGTTGAAAATCCCAACTGGTTGCTAAACTAAGACCTCGTTTGAACCTTGGATGATTCACCAAATATTCAGCATAGGATGAATAAATAGTCCATAAGCCCAAAAAGCCAAATAACTCAATAAGGGAGATTACCTCCAAACTAAATGGTAATAGTGAAGGTCCACTGATGAGCAAAATAGCTGCAAACATCCATTTTTTGTTTCTCATTACTCATCCTTGTTAATGATTTAAGCAACACCTGTAAGGTGTATGAAACACAATACTGATGCTACCATGAGCACTAAAATATAAGGATAGAAAAATGCCATACGTGCCGAATCAATCTTGAATAATTTGGTATCTAATCAAGTTTGTTAAGATGACTCAACGCATATTTTCTCATAACATGCGCATTATCGCCTGAGCCTTGCTCACCACATATTAGGTCACTCACAAATAATTCTGGGGATGAGTAAGCAGCTATCTTCTGAGGGGCAAATGACATTACCGTTCCGTACTTACCACAGCGCCAACCATAAGCAAATGGTTCAATCCTAGGATAGGTCGTTTGCTCGAATGCATCCAAACTTGGATAACTTGATAAAACGGTTTCGTGATCGTGATGCGCTCCACTTAAATGTCCTATTTCATGTTCCATAACATAGTCTGCGCAATCTAAAGCAGCGAAGAAAAAGTTGCCCGAATCGCTTGATAAACCACAATTGATTCCGCCAAAACTAGTCTGATAACTTTCAAAAACCACACCAATAAAACTTGGTATAGACTTGTCATTGAGTTCTAGCGGCTCATAACCAAGGCTTAAAGCGAGCAAAACTTTCGCTGCGCTTAAAGATTGAAACCAACTCTCATCGATTTCATCGAGAAATTCGACTTTGCTTATATGGCGCTCCATTGGAACACATGAATTACGCAATACTGTGTTCGAAAAGTTAACCCATTTGTTGAGAGTGTGGTAAACATCATCCTTACTTCGAGCATCCAATACTTTTGTTGGTAAATAAAACTGAATCGGCGTTTTCAGACTTTCGCTTTGCTTGCACTTCGGATATGAAATTGCTTCAGCAAATGAAAAGCTACTCCACAGAGTCAGAATGAAACAAAGGCAATGTTTCTTTAACACTCCATACTCCTTATTGACTAACTTTTTAGGGGTGAGACAACACAAGACCAGAGTCGCTACATACAACTTCAAACACTAAAATCAACGCATACCAAAAATGCCACACGTGTTGAATCCCACTTAAACTGTTTGTGTGAACTTATGCCTCTGATATATAAACACTTACTTCACGATCTTTACCTTGCATGCGGTTTGTCTGATCGCCCACGTATTTGACACCAAGCTTTTCAATAACTGATTTTGAACGCTCATTTCCAACTAAACGCATTACTTTTAACCTTGTTAATCCATAATGCTTTTTTAAATATGAAATCAAAACCTTAGATGCTTCTGTAGCATAACCACAGCCCCAGTAAGGAACGCCCAACCAATAGCCCAGAATACCCAAACCATTTTCCAGTTTTGGAAAACTAATAGCACCAATAAGCTCAGAACTCTCTTTTAGGGTAATGGCTTAGACAACACCTTTACCACTTAAAAACAACTCAGCATGAGTACGAATCCAATTTTCAGCATCACTGACGCTATATGGATAAGGAATATTTGCCGTCATTTCTGAAATTTGCTTGTCACCAGCCAACTCGGCAACACGCTCAGCGTCAGGCAGAGAAAATGGTCGTAATATGAGTCTCTTACTTTTAATTGCTTGCTGCATAACTTCCCTATTCACATAAAGCTTCTTAGTCGCCTAAAAGCCGTTTTCCATCCCCTTATTATGCAACCCCCTTAATACAACTTCAACATGTAATCAAACGGTTAATGAAAGTTAACAGATATTCGATTACACGATGCCTTATAATTTCTCAAAGTCTGATTTCCATACTCCTTCGGATAACTTTTGATAGGTAAAAGCACTAGGAACGAAGTGGGCAAGAGCTTTTGCTCTGAATTGCTTTGGGGCAAAGGCATGTTGGCCTAGATCACAAGTTTGCGGAGACCAGCGTCAGCACGTTCTAGGATAAAAGCTACTTCGAGGTTCAGCTCTTCTATTTGTCTTCGGATAATGTCTAGCAATACAACTGGCTAGAGATCCTCATCGTTCAAATGTAACTAAGTGACAAAACCCAGCGTATCACTTCACTTCAAATCAAAGAAGTTGAAGAATTGAAGAACTATCACTATCATTTTTGCCATTCTTCATAATATTTTCAATTGGTTAGAAGGCGATTAGAGAATGAGAAACGTTGTTAGTGACGATAAAATCAGTGATTTTCGAGACTTAGTTAACTCAAACTCTAGCTTTGTGTATCAAATATACAAAGATAAAGGTGGTAAGAATCTTTTTAACCTCGTTTGCTCTGCTATGGATTGGATCTCTGTCTCTGTTCGCCACTTAGAAAATGCGCCTGAGTTTGACAAGAACATAGATAGTAGATGTATGCAGGTCTACTCTCTGATCTCTTCAATAGACCTTATTTTCGAGTCAATAAAACAACTCCATCGAGTGTTTATAACTGATAAGAAAGATCCGTTTTATGGTGAAAAGAAATGTTTCAAAGATCGTCTCTTCGCTAATGAAGATGATAATAATTATTTTAAAACTATCAGGGCGTGTTTCGGTGCTCACCCTGTAAATCTGAATCAAGAAAACTCAAAGCGTTTCGCAAGTTGGCCATTTCAAAGTCATTTCAACACTGGCGATTTGAGTATTCATTTGTACAGTCGAGATGTGGGTAAAGAAGACCTAACGTTAAACCTCAATATCAATGAGCTGCTGGAATTTCTCAGAATTCGATATGAGTATCTTGATGTTATTGCTGATAGGATTAAAACGCTGTTTGTTGAGTATCAACACAAACTTTCAAAAGAAAAAATTGAGACTAAATCAGATCCTTTAGAACAACTCTATGTTCTTCGTACTGAGTCAGAAAAACGATTAGATAACGACTACTATAACGGGGAGATTGACGACCTGATTATGATTTTTGAAGCGGAAGTAACTGACGCTGACCTTGTACCATTGGCTGATAAGTATAAAGAATCCCTCCTACCTCTGATTGAAGAGATTAAGGCGAATCTTCAAGAAATGAACATCGTTGACCTAGCAAACGATAGTGAGCTGAGAATAAGATCTGAACTTGATAAAGAGTTACGTTATGAACTTGGTAAGTTCTACACTTGGGTTCACGGTGGCAGGTACGA
Organism: Vibrio sp. 1731; assembly: GCF_033339955.1. Lineage (NCBI taxonomy): Bacteria > Pseudomonadati > Pseudomonadota > Gammaproteobacteria > Vibrionales > Vibrionaceae > Vibrio > Vibrio sp. 1731. The sequence goes on from NZ_JAWOVO010000019.1 coordinate 25,230, forward strand.
TCCGCTACTTGAATACTATTTTGAAAGGTTTAACGCTTCTACTGACGGTAAGTTCAAGTTCACCAAAACTGATGACATCAAACTTACGTTTCTTAAAGCAAAGCTCATGCTAACTGAATAGTGTGAACAAATTGGCTCAGCTTTTTTCTTTTGCTGTTCATTACTTTTTGTATATCAAAGTTACCTCAACATCACTGTTTGAACTTTGTTTTGCTGTGTATCTTAACTGATACACTCCTACCTTATTGAACGCCTTTTGGATAGTTGTTGAGACTTGGTGGCGATCATTTTCAACTATCAAACCCTAGTTACGCATGATTGTTCTGTTACGGGCTTATTCATACGCATCAGGAGCAACACCTCTGTTAAAAAATTGGCGAGGCTATATGCCTCGCCGTTTTTAGTTTTTTTAACACTGACTATCACTACAAAAGTTTAAACGTTGCCACCTTGTCCGTTAGTTCTTGTTCTTGTAGTTTCAACTTGGTTGACTCTTGCGAGCTTTCTTGAGTTCTGATGACAAGCTCATCGGCCACGTCTTTGATAGAAGTGATATTTTGCGTGATCTCACCCGTTACGTGTGTCTGCTCTTCCGCTACTGTCGCAATTTGTGTTGCCATATCGCTGATCAACGAAACCGCTTCATGAATTTCACTCAACGCATTCGTTGCTTGGTCTGTGTCTGATACCGACGTGTTTGCCAAGTTAGAGCTGCTATCCATTAAGCTAACCGCTCGTGTGGTAGTTTGCTGAAGCGTATCAATCGTCGCTTTGATCTCTTCAGTGGACGCATGAGTATGTTGTGATAGTACTCGAACTTCATCCGCTACCACGGCAAAACCGCGTCCTTGCTCACCAGCGCGTGCTGCTTCGATTGCCGTGTTAAGGGCCAGTAGGTTTGTTTGCTCTGCAATGCCTTGAATGGTCGAAAGGACGGTAGAAATCTCTTGCGCGTGGCGCTCCAACTCACAGATAACGGTGCTTACTTCGGCAAGCTCCGTCGCAAGACTGTTGATATACCCCTTAGTGCGTTGAACCAAAGACTGACCGTTGTTCGTACTCGCGGTTGAATCCTGCGCAGCGTTGGCAGTTTGTTCAGCATGAGAGGCAATTTCACGGGTAGCACTCGCTAACTCTGTTACCGCTGTTGCAACCATGGTGATCTCTTGCTGCTGCTGATGATTCTCAGAAACGGCGTTGTTCGAACGCTGAGTGTTGTTGTCTGACTGCTCATTGATGAGGTGTGCTTGCTCACGAATATGACCAATCAATTTTTGCAGACTACCCACAAAAGTATTGAAGTTGTTCGCCAGGCGGCCTACTTCATCAACACTCTCCACTTCAATACGCTGAGTAAGATCACAGCTACCATTGGCGATCTGCTCCAGCGCTTGAGAAACGTTATTTAACGGTCTAAACAGAATGCTACATAGCAGGTTGAACAGCAGTGTACAAATAACAACCACGATTGCTGTTGCTAACATTTGGCGCCTTACCCAGTGAAACTACGTTTGCGCCAGTAGCAGCGGCAACTGTTGGGTTATCCATAAATACTTTGTTTGGGTCTGCGACAGCATTGATGTACCAACCCCATTTACGCGGATCATCATTCCCTGGCGGTAATACAACGCCATTCGCATTTACTTGACTACCGTCTGGATATGCCAAGAATACGTTGTCGAAAGCAGCCGAGTGACTAATTTGTTTTAGGTGCGTAACGATTGCGGCTTTATCTACCTCTGAGACAGCGAAGTCAACGCACGCTCTTTTGATAGTAACCAGTCAGCCACATATTAATTGTAAAATGCCGTTGCACTCTCAAGGCGCTGCTCAACTTCTGCATCCATGCGGCTTAGCGAAGCGTTGAATGAAAGTGCTTCTACCAGTAGTCCCCCGACTACAATGGCAGTACTCGCTGAAATCGCAAGTTTGTTTTTAAGTGACAGTTTCTGAAACATTGGAAACCTTTTTATAGTGTCATGTTCAGTTCCAATTGGAACAAGCAAAAAGAGGCGTAAATATAATTTCAAAACGTGAATTGAATAATGAGATAAGTTTAGTTTTCAAAGTTGTAGCGCTCAAATATTCATGAAAAAGTCACCACCTCTAATTCAATTCCCAATATTTATGTCGTTGTGCAATCGTATAAACCTACCGTTGCTCTAGCCTACTGAACCCAGTGGCACATTTAGATTGACATTAGTTCTGCCCAACGGTTCGACAGTTAAAGGGACGTTTGCCACCCAATTGGCATACTGAGTGGCTGTGGTGATGGGTATTGCTCACCCGTCACTTCCTCAAAGCTGACACTATTGCCACGGTTCGGGTCACCATAAGTAATTGGCTCAGAGGCACTAAAGTCCTGCTTATAAGCAGGACAACATCAATTGCTAATAGGCTAAAGAAGCTTATAGTTAACGGCATTGTGAAAATGACATATGGTCTGTTGTGCGGTTTCTAGCTTTAAGCCACAATAAGGACAATGAATGATGTTAAACGCGGTTTGCCAAAGCAATTCACCGACTTCATTAATTTCATGGCTTAGTTCAAGGTCCATCTCTTTTGCTGTCTCAGAAATAAACAAAAACCATTTCTTATCCGCTGTGTAATGATCTGTACAATACACTTGAACTTCTTGCGGCATATGCTCGCATTGATGCTGTTTATTCATCCCCTCTCCCTACTTCATTTTAAAAAAAGCAAAAAATTTCAGTGTCTTTTACTTGTTGTATTCTCTTTGATTTGTAGCGATTACAACCAAAGAGACCAGGGACCCGAGACTCTTTGTCAGTTTGTTTTGGAAAAGTTGATTGATACTCGTTGGTTCTAGCGTTACGTTGACCAAAAGACCTGTGGCCAGAAAAACAGTTGCTAGGGTTTGATGATCTTGATTTAAAAATCTGACGTTGTTCTTCAACAGTTAAACTGTTTGCTTTTTGTAAAGCTTCGCTATCTGACATTATAACGCCCTCTCCTCTTAAATCCTCAATTAAATTTAAATCATCGTTTAAAGGATTTTTAATAACTTTCAAATTAGGATTGTTATACACGTATTTACTTCGTTTTAAACTCATCAATTTCAAACTCCTTACAATGTTTTAATATGGACTTAATAAATCACATAAAAACCCCATTGTAAATATAAAATTAAAAATATAAATCAATAAAAATATTTTTAATTATTAAAAACTAACACTCTTTTTTAGTTTCGTTTAAAATTAGGTTTCTATCCATTTCAAATTTAATAGGAATAAAAACCTAATGACACTTACTGAAAAGCAAGAAGCAGCAATAGAAATATTTAGTAATCGCAATAATATCAGAGGGTTGCAGCTATCTCTTGGCGAACTAGAAGCTATCTGTGATAGAGTTGGACATATCATAGAAGAACTAAAATCTGCTGAAGAGATTAAAAAAGTTGAGACGGCCATACAAGCGTTGAAAGCCGTTGGTATTGAGATCCCTGAGGAACTCTCCCACAAGCAAAAGAGTTTGTCTGGCTCGAAATCTTCTGCTACCACTCAGCGTAAGCGAGCGCCACTCGTCAAATTTAAAGTAGGAGACGAGATTTTTAAAGAAAGGTCTCAAGGTAAAGCGTCACGCGAGCTGGCGGCAGCAATAGAAAAGTACAATAGTGACAATGGCACCAGTCTTACTAAGAAAGATTTTAAAACGGATAACGGATGAAGTTGTTTAGGATAGAAATCTTGAGCCTAAGGAAACTAAGGCTAAATACCATTAAGACTTCATCGGCGTTGATTAGCACAACTATTTTAAACGAATTTAGTTAACCACGAGTTCATTGTTGGAACAACTAATATCTGTTTATTGGCAAGTAACCACCCAATTGAACTTCTCGCTCGAAGAGCGAGTATATCGACAAGAGTATGGTAGCTTTGAGGTGGGATATCGATTGAACGCTTGATGTTGAGTGTCCACTTCTCCCTTTATATTATTATATATACCTTAGAGAAGTGGACACGTTCGCGGTTTACATTGTAATGGAAAATTGACGTTCAATTGAATCACTAATACGTTTAGCATGCTAACGCATGCAGCATTCGATGTTGAGATGTTACGTTAGACTCTCAGGTTAGGACTGTTGACTCAAGGCCCACACATTCATTTATTTTACATATTAAATGTGACCTGCCCCATTTTTATAACCCCATACCACTTAAGTAACCTCTCCTTCTTGAAGCGAACTTAGCTACAGGTTCAGCCTTATTAACAATGAGATGGATATTTCAAAACAAATATCTTAAACACATCTAAATTATTTTCATTTTCTATTTATATTTAAATACTCTGATATATTATAAATTAAATATAAAAACCAAATCATTTAAACAACTGAAATACAAACCATAAATCAATATCGATAAAAAACTTAAAAAATTGATTGATCTTATCATTACTTATTAATTAGAATTTTATAAAACTAATTAATTGAGAAGAAACAATGGAATATTTTTATAAAAATATTAGTGGCGCAACGGAATTTAAAAACATCAAACTACATGTCACTAAGAATGAAAATGATATTATAACAAGTACTAATACCCGTGATGATTTAACGATGAAACTTCCGAGTGAAGTACTCTCTACTATCCCTGTTTACCAAAACAGGGTTAGTTCGATAGCGATTTATGCGTCTACTAGCGTACAAGATATGATTGATGCTATAGCCACTTCCATTCATTTTAAAAAGGAATTGTTAATTTCAGGCCATTCCATCGATTCACTTAACATGATACCTTTGCTTCAAGAGGTGTACCTTATTTCTCATGCATGCCGATTAACCGATAATAATAGTGAGTTAATAGAACATGCTCTAAAACAACTCAAACAGGCAGTTCACAGCGCATTTGTATCGATTGAATCCGCAATATTCTTCGCTTCAACACTCTTCAACATCAGTAGTCATGAAATTGTCCGTCAGTTAACGTCCATCAATGAACAAGAGGTGGAAGCAATCAAACTCTCCCTGGATTTTTCAAGCGCTAAACAAGTTTCCTGTTTAAACCAAATCGAGTTAGCGTTAAACCGCGTTAATGTTATCTCTGCTGAAACTGGTGTTGGAAAAACCACCTACGTCATTGACCATTATCTTCGCCAACGACTTAAGGCCAATCCAAACTTAAAAATTGCTACCATTTCCCATAAGGATGCCATCAATAGTAACATAAACAATAAGATTTCAAAGCTTTTACCACATGCGAAGCAAGCAAGCCACAATACCCAATCGCTAGAGAAGCTTGAGAATGCACAGCTCATCGTTTCAACGACTAACTCGCTGCCCAAGATGCTTCAGTATGTACTCCGCTGTGATTTAGTTATCTTCGATGAAAGTGAAAAAGGATTTATATCCATTGATGGCAGTCATTACAATAGTGATTTACTGAAAGCAAACTCCTTTGATGCAATAAGAACGGTCATTACTGATGCTAAACATGTCATCATGATGGATGCAGACAGCACAAACTGCATCACAGGCCAATTGATTGCATCTACAGGAATTAAAGATTATCAGCTGTATAAAGTAGAAGGCGGAAGATACTCCGACATCAATATCACAATCACGAATAGAGACGAAGTACTGAACGAAATCGGGGGTGGACACAATCCTTATAAAGTGATGGCTTTCGATAAGAAAGAAGCGTTGTACCAATATTTGTTTTCGATGGGTTTTCAATCTTCGGGTAAAGGCTGCGCTGAAAAAGCGCTAGAAGCTGGATACCTCGTGATTACGGCTGATACCCGTAACAAAGATGCCGTGAAGAAATTTTTAGCCAACCCAAACGATTCGTGCTTCTTGTACAAAAAAATCTTGTACTCACCTTATATTGATTCAGCAGTCAGTATCGAGGCGAATTACACCGACAAGGTTTTGGTGGTATCACATAGCATACTCATGCCCAAAGAACTGATACAAATGGGACGCAGGTTTCGCCAAGCCAAAGAAATTATTTTCGCTGTACAGAAAGACCATGTGACTTGCTATCAGAACAAAAACATGAATACCAATGGTGAGCCACTCAACAAGTCCTTTTCTTTTGAGTATATGCAGCACCTTATCCATCATATTTCCACACATACGCGTCACAATATGCCGTTATCTCTACAACGTACTGCTGAAAGTTTAGGTTTTCGAGTTAAAATCAAAGAGTGTTCTCCATCACAACGTTACCGTGAATCCTTGTTGCAAAAGCAAATTACAGAAGCTTACAAAGCCTCTGTCAACGAATCTATCTACAAGGCACCTGAGCACGTTAGTGACCTGAATGAAGCAAATCAAGTCATTCATTCAGGCCAAGCGAATAACTTACAACTCTGTGCAGCAGAAAAAAGAGTGATTTCTGAAAGACTGTGCATCCCAATGGATTCTCTAACGAATGAGGCGATTTCATTTTCTAGAGACCAAGCCTCTTTACTCGAACATTTACAGAAATATATGGAATGGCGCACGACGAAAACGCCCTACAACGAACTTTATGAACTGATAGATATTATTTTTAAAACGTTAGAAATCTCTATTGACAATATCAACCAGAATCAATCGATAACTACGTCAAATTATTATCATGCTTATGATGTCATTAATCAGATATTAAATAGCAATTCTAAACTCTGTAAAAAACTAAGTAGCATGAAAACAATGTTAAAGCCCATTATTTGCAAATCACAGTCTAAAAGTTATCGAACACGAGCGATAAATGACTTTCTTTCTAAACTTGGTTTTGATTGCCAGAGAGATTATAAAACGAACAATAAATATAGAAAGTATAACATCAGCCTAAACCCAAATGCGTATCCATCTGTACTTTATGTTTATCATCGTGATGTTACTTCACTTGATTCACTGCATTCTAATATGCAATCATTCAGCTCTATTTAAATCATTGTGACTTTTAATCCATGAAAATGATTTTCGAAATGCAGTATCGACGTACTGAAAAGTTTATCTATAAACGTGAAGAGATCTGCTCAATCTTTAGAAGTAATGATATCGAGCAGATCATCGCAAAGCATGACTATATCATCAACATCAATTTTGAGCGCTTTGTTTACTTACGTTCTACGTTACCTGATGAGTTTTTTGAAAAGTTGGCGCTATCTCTGCGTGAAGACGATTTGAGTTATGTTTCTTTCGAAGATGCCCTATCTCGCTGGAGTGTGATTTCTCAGGTCCCAATGCTATTGATTTTAGCTACGACTGGCGAGTCGGGTTTTTATAAGACCAGGTTTGGAAGCATTGAGTTTGTCCACGTTCCCCACAGCAAAGACACCATCTTGGCAAATACCAGCGAACCTTACGATACGCTTAGGCTTGCTAAAAAGCTTTTTGCTTTTGAAGATTTAAAACGGATTGATAGAAACATGCATCTTGTCGATCATGAAGAACTCGATGCGGATGATTAAATAATTAAAATGCTCTCATTTTTCTTTTTTGCAAAAATCCATTGACTTTTAAAACCATCGATTATAATTTAATTGCAGACACGTTAAACACCCCGACGTGTCATAAAATAAATCTACAATAAACGAGTTCAGTGGGGTAAGTTTATTGAGGATTTATCATGGCAAGCATTAAAACCTATCAAAAACAGTTTAGCTCTCATTTCTATTCATTCAATCATGCTGGTTCAAATACGCCAAACCTCCGTTTAAACGGAAGAAATTTACATGTGAATACCCCACTCGATCTTTGTCTTGCGTTCGCTCAGTCTATGAACCTTGTACTTCTATCGCATCAAAGACTGAGTGATGGTTTCGCAATCAAAGCAACTTTTTCAAAAATGTTCGTAAGTCAAATTGAAAGTGATGACGATATTCTAAATGTCGCTTTTGCTGTACATAAGTCTAGCTTTAAGACGGTTACTGAAGACTTACCGTTAATGCTTTATCTTTATGATGATGGCGTTAACGATTCCAAAGAGAATGCGTTTTGGTGTTCTTTTTCGCTTCAAGACTGGCTACATCACGTGCAAGTAAATTGACGCTCATAAAGTTCAGACCTACTCTCTACGTTAATCTTTCCCCAGATTGACTAGTGCCAGCGTGAAAACGCTGGCTGTGATTCTCTACTAGATTAATAAAGACATGAGTAAAGTCCCATTATCCACCATACATCTCATATCGTCAGATACTTGAATAACTCCCCTAGTAAATATCAATTTATCCAAGCGCACTCTAAATATGTCAAGCCATGATGATTCATCTTGCATGGTAGCGGCCAAGAGCAGACGATAACCAGTGGCAGAATGACTGACTATCGCTACTTACCATTGCAAAGTACCAACTAGACCCCAACGAATGTTTTACGCCCCTCCTAAGAGCTAACATCATGAAAAACTTACTCTTTACATTAATAAACATTGTCCTTCATGGTAAGAGTTTATCAATAATGGTTATTTGTCATTTTACGCAATAACTACTGACTTGATACTACCGTGATAGAAATGAAAAAACTCACACTCTTCCGAAAAATTAGTTCTTCACTACTTTGTATTTGCCTCACTCTGGATTTTATTATCCGATAAAGCGATAGAACTGTTACCTGGAAGTATAGGTGTGTATTCGTTAGTTCAATCACTAAAGGGAATACTATTAATCGTTGTAACCTCTCTATTGCTGTGGGTGCTAATAAAAAGGAACGAGAGCTACAGCAGGCGTATGATGTCGATTATGTGACTGGTCTTCATAGCCCTCTCGTCTTTTTCGCTATTTAGAGCAAAAAATCAGTAGTGTGAGTGAACCTGAGCATTATGTACTCTTTCTTCTTGATATTGATAACTTCTAGCCTTTTGCCGATCAACTGGGCTTTGAAAAAAGCAGTCTGTTTTTAAAAGACATCGTACAAACTATCGACTCTCAGAGCGTCTTCCTAATTTTATCATCGCGTATTCACACTGATGGGTTCGCGTGTTTGATTCGCATGCGGGACAAAAACCAGATTGATACACATTTAGCTCGTGTTCAAAGACAATTCAACGAACACTCACAACATCATGCTATTGATGTTACATGTTCTATTGGCGTTGCACTCTATCCCGTTGATGGAAGAAGTGTTAAACAGCTCATGTCTTCGGCCAAATATGCCCTAACCCAAGCGAAAAAGACCAAAAATACGATTCGCTACCACGATAAAAAACTCGCCGAGCAGGATTTCCAAAAACAAGAAATGATTAATGACCTTCGCAATGCAATACAAGAGGACCAAATACAGATCGTTTTTCAACCTAAGTATGCGCTGAAAGACAAAAGGGTTACGGGAGTGGAAGTGCTCTCACGATGGAAACATCATCAATACGGAGATATTTCACCAGCACTATTTATCAAGTTAGCTGAAGAAAACAATCTGTGTAGTGCTTTGACAGAACTGGTTATGAGGCAAGCATCAAAGCAACTTAAAGAAGCTCAGCTCCTAGGGTGTGCAATTCAGAGCGTATCAGTAAACATTTCTGCTACCGAGATAAATAGTGTAGAAGACATGGAGAAAATCGAAGCTTATCTAATGCAAGATACTGAATTTACTAGATATCTTTGTTTCGAAATCACAGAGACTGCCATGCTAAAGAATATTGAGCAATGTGCAAACCTGGTGAAGAAACTCAAGCAGTATGGTGTGACGTTCTCTATTGATGACTTCGGAGTCGGCTATACCTCATTCGAAATATTTAATAAGTTAGAGGTCGATGAAGTCAAGATAGACCAGAGCTTCATTAAAGACATTGCGCATAGCTATCGTTCAAGATCGATTACTTCAGGCATTATTGATATAGCGAAGGGATTCGGTATTCAAGTCGTTGCCGAGGGTATAGAAACGCCTCAACAACTCAGTATCCTAGAAGAGTTAGATTGCGGACAAGCTCAAGGTTTTTTCTGAGCCGCCCTGTACCTATCTCGAAGTTGAAAGAAAAATTCTTAAATATGGAGCAATCAGGCAACAGACTAAGTCTGTGATTGTTCTCAGCCAACAGTTTGAGTGCGAAGTTAACTCAGTGTAGTAGCTATTTGGTTTAAGTATCCGAATTAAACAGGTAATCGTGAGACCTAATCGTAAAATTGCAACTCGAAACCACAGAGCTAACTTATGGACAAATGTGAGTTACGATCCATAGAGCATTCTGGCTTTTCGAATTACTTCTAGTATTGCAACCATACGACTAGCCCACATGTGGCAGGCCAAATTCCCTTATCCACTACAGACCCCTACGCTCAGTATAATCTCGGGCTAATGTATATTGAAGGGTTGTATGCTAAACAAAATCTTCCTGAAGGGTATGCGTGGTGGGCAATCTCATCTGATGCTCTCGACTTGGCTAAAACAAACTCGCAAGATTTATGGGGTAAATTATCCATAATGAACAGATTGAAAGCCATGTGGCGCATTAGGAAATTAAAAGAGCAACTTGCTAAGTCCCAACTTCCTTAAACACATAACAGGTATAAGGAAATGTTAGTCACAGACCTACTTTGATAAAGTGCCGACCAAACTAGCTAGAACACATTTCGGGGCGTGCGACGTGAGGTCGTATGAAGCGCTGTTCACCGCTTAACGAGTGAACCATCTGTATCACCAGATGAACCTAGGACTCTGAATAAAGTAGCGAGTCTGACAATGTAACGAAGGTTGGTATTTTCCAATCGGGATCTAAATCGTGAGAGGACGATCCTCCTGATAACCACATAAATCGGGTGAGTGCTAGGTAGTCAGCATGATGAACATACGTGAATTCGCAGAAGGTGCGTTATGTGTTGAAACAGCGGAAGTGGTTAATACGCTGTAGCCAAAAGGCAAGAGAATCGGAAAGAGATTGCCCCATGCTCTTTCGTGATCATTGAACTCTCCGCACCATAGCGAGCATCTACCCTGACATTGCGCGACATACGGAACACGGTAAGCCTGTATCACTCCCTCTGGGAAAGCCTTCGTGGCCGATAGTGATGCAGGTATAGGAGGTTGGAAAAAGCGAAGGCTGCATTGTAACGATGCAGATACAGATTCATATCTGATCACGAAAGTGGGCTGACTTCCGACTGGTCTTCCGTTGCAAGAGAATTTGAAGAACTTTATTCAAGGCGAAACGCAAATGATGATTTCAAAAGAGATTAGTGCCTCTCCTGACAGTGCTCAATGGCAATCCATCAATTGGAAAGCCGTTGAATCCCATGTTTTAAAGCTTCAGATGCGTATTGCAAAGGCAACTAGAGAAGGTAAACACGGCAAAGCGAAAGCGTTGCAGTGGATACTGACTCACTCGCGTTCGGCAAAACTTCTTGCTGTTAAGCGGGTATCACAAAACAAAGGCAGTAAAACGCCTGGAATAGACGGCGTTATCTGGAACACAGATACGCGCCGTATGAAAGCAGTCAATCAATTGAGCAGAAAAGCTTATCAAGCCAAACCGCTCAAGCGTATCTACATCCCCAAGAAAAACGGCAAACTCAGACCACTTGGTATCCCCTGCATGGTCGATAGAGCGCAACAAGCGCTTCATCTTCTTGCACTAAAACCAGTATCATAAAGTCTTGCAAACCCTAACAGCTATGGTTTTAGGCCAAACCGCAGTACTGCCGATGCTATAGCGCAGTGCTTCAAGTGCTTGGCTATGAAACGATCTGCTCAATGGGTTCTTGAGGGTGACATCAAAGCTTGTTTCGATAAAATCGGACATCAATGGCTGATGGATAACATTGCCATCGATAAACGTATGTTGGAACAATGGTTAAAGTCTGGTTTTATGGACAAAGGGTTGTTCTATCGCACTGACGAGGGAACGCCACAAGGTGGGGTCATCTCCCCAACCTTGATGCTAATGACTCTTGCAGGGCTTGAGCAACGCATAAAGTCTACCGCACTCAAAAAGGGTGCAGAGCCAACTTTATTGGATACGCCGACGATTTCGTCGTCACCTGTGCTTCAAAGGAAGTGCTGGAGAACGATATCAAACCGTTGATTGCTGATTTCTTAGCAGAAAGAGGCTTAACACTCTCCGAAGAGAAAACGCACATTACCCATATCAGCCGTGGCTTTGATTTCCTAGGTTTTAATCATAGGAAGTACAAAGGGAAATTGCTCATTAAACCGAGCAAATCCAACACACTGCTGTTCATGAGTAACTTGCGCGAACTCATCAAAAAGCACGCAACTATCCCCGTTAACGATTTAATCAAGTTGATAAATCCGAAACTCAGGGGCTGGTCGAATTACTATCGGCACTGCGTTGCGAAACAGGTATTCGGATATGTAGGTCACAAGCTATTCCATACGTTATGGCACTGGGCTAAAAGGCGTCATCCAACAAAATCTAGAACTTGGATCGCCCTTAAATACTTCATCAACCGTCAAGGTCAATGGCAATTTCACGGTTGGCAGAAGATCATGAATATGGATTGTCAGTTCAATCTGTTTCAAATAGCTAAGGTGCCAATAGAGAGACATGTGAAAATCAGGAGTGCCGCTACGCCTTTTGATCCTCAATACCAAGAATACTTGGCAAAGAGAAAGTCAAAGAGACAATATCGTAACTCTTGGCATGAGCCTACCCTAACTGCTTTATAAGTTGCTGGGTGCCAATCGGTGCCTTCGTGAAGGCTTGAGCCTAGTGCGGTGAAAGTTGCACGCTGGGTTCTTAGAGGGACGACACTTGGTAACAGGTGTCGTCTACTCGACATTTGTACCTGTTGAAAACCAAGGAGACATTCTCGTTGATGGGGTGTTCTAAGTGTTGTTCCTGTTGATACGGCTAGAGAGTTAGGTGCACAAAAGGTCATAGCGGTTGATATCTATTGTCAAAATCAACCAGCTCCTGAGATATCAGCGGGTAAGATCACACTTGCAGCCTTTCGCATGCAGAGCTGTCGGTTATCTCAGCAAGAGCTAAATCGCGCAGACATCATTATTGCGCAAAGTTCGAGCCAAGCAGCAGCGGTGCATTTGATGAAAAAGAGCAAGCGATTGGAGCGGGATACCTTGCTGCCAAAGAAGTGATGCCTCAGATGTGTGATTCATAGACATGCTTTCAACTATACTGGGTGTCTATGGACAGAGAAATCCAACAAAGACTACGGTGGGTAAAAATGTATGAGGAATGTGGTGATACAGGCCTCGTATGTCGACGCTGTGGTATTTCCAGACCAACATTACGTAAGTGGGCTAAGCGATATAAGCAGTATGGAATCGCTGGTCTGGAAAGCCAGAGCAAACGCCCTCCTTCATCTCCAGATACCAAACTCAATAATGAGCTAAGAACATTGATCCTTACGATGCGTGAGAAACGCAATTTAGGGGCGCGGCGTTTACAAACGGAATTAATCCGACTTCACCAAATACACCTAAGCACAGCGACACTCCATAAAGTTTTATCCGAAGCATCAGTCAAACCCATCGTAACTTACCGACGCAAAAAAGATTTCCAAAGATATGAGCGCCCAATTCCTAGTGATAGAGTCCAGATGGACACCTGTAAAATAGCGCCTGGAATTTACCAGTATACAGCTATTGATGACTGCTCTCGCTATCGGGTTCTAAGGTTCTACTCTCGGCGCACAGCAGCAAATACAGTCGACTTTATCGATTGTTTCGTGGAAGAGATGCCATTTCCTATCCAGCGTATTCAGACGGACAGAGGGCGTGAATTCTTTGCTGAGAAAGTCCAGAAACAACTCATGATTTATGAGATCAAGTTTCGCCCAAATAAGCCTGGATCACCTCACTTGAATGGTAAAGTGGAACGCTCGCAGATAACAGTGAGTTCTATCCGACCATAGATGTCTCTGTGGGGTTGGAAGAACTAGATCTGCTGCTAGCTGAATGGCAACACTACTACAACTGGGAGCGGCTCCACAGCTCGTTAAATGGGCTAACCCCGATAGACAGGATTACTGAGATATCTGATCAACCCCCTTTGTCTGAAGAGGTATCTCAGAACTACCAGATCAAGAAAGAGAGGTTTCAAGAGCAGAATTACAAGCTCGACCTTCAGCTAAGAAAAGTGAAACCATCTCTATCAATCACACAATTAATAGATATTTGATGCAATGTCTTCCCAATATTTAAAGTGCTCATCTGACTCAAATTCATTAGGTGACACATGACAGTCAATTTCCTGCCCATTCTGGAAGACTAGAAATCCACAATCACAACCAAAAGCATATTGGTCAGCAAATTTTACTTTAAAGCGGATTTCACGGTACTTCTTTGATATGGCTATGAATATTGGGTATGGAATAATATTTAAAGTGATAAAATTCACTCTACCGTAAACATAATCAGGCCTTTCCTCAAGTTTGAACTTACTATGAAAAGCGTTCCAATGTGACTTCCAATGTTTATAATTCCAATCACTGTCTTGCTTAACATAACAAGAATTATTTTTTTCTTCCAACACCTTCAGATATCCAGGACTAGGAATTAATCTATTAAAGTCCAATTCATTATTTTCATTACTAATGGACTCAATAATAGCACTTGCATGAGAAAGATCTTCAGTTCTAAATTCGATAATATTTAACATATGATTAGGCATTTTTTCACTCCTATTTATGAATTATTTATGGTTTTAACTTGAAATCTTTTGTCTTCACAAATATTGAGTAAATCCACTGGGATCTTTAGCCTTAAAGTCGCGCCTTCACTCAAGACGGTTGTCCATCGTTTTTTTGAGCCACCCGAAGTGGCATAGCCCGCTAGCAATGCAATTCCAGTTTCAATTCGAGCACCTGAATCACGACTAAATGCTTTACAAATAGGATACCCAAGAAACTCTATCGCCTTGCCCTGCTCTTGTATTTCCTCGATAGCTTCAATTTCAACAGTAACGGGAGCGCTGTTGAAGATCTCATCGAGTTCTTCAACTTCTTTTTCTACAATACTTGAAAATATCCAAGCGCCCTGAGGTTTATCCCAAGTACCGCCGAGTTTACGGCACTCTTCAATCAACAGTGTGTTATATGCTGTTTTTAAAGAACAAATGCCTAATCTAGTTTGTTCTTCTACGTTTGCTGCTAACTTGTAAATCAGGTCAGTTCCATACTTTGAGCGTACTGAGATATCTTTAACAGCAAGAAAATGCTCACCTAACGCTAAGTCTTTTGAGCACTCGTCGATCAAAATCTTACAAGATTTATTATTGTCTGTTGTCGCAGCAAAGTACTTTCTGTTCTTTTTAATTACATTGAAATTCATAATATTTACTCCATTTATTTACTAGTGATACCCTCCTTCTCACCGCTAGGGTGACGAATATTTTTAATATTGTTTCATTTATTTAACTCAATCTTTACGCAAGTAGAGATAGAGAGTTTTCAGGTATATTAAAACCAATAAAAACTACCCAGTCAACCACTATTTACATTATAAACAATGACTTACATTTACTTTTGAGCTTGTTTATATCTAATAAGAAACATGAACTAGCGAGAGGAAACCTCTTTACCCCCCTATCGGGGGTAAAAGCCGACTTACCCCCTCTAGAGGGTAAATTGCACTATAAACTTTGGTTTGATTAAAACTATTCAATTATTGACCAATGCACTGTGTAAACAGTGCTCGTTCACGGGAAGCTGCTCCCGCCGCAGATTACAAATGACCGATTTGGTTAACTGTGACTTAGGGCACTCTTAAAGGTCGTCAATCACGGGGGCAAACTATTCGTTATGGCTGCTTAAAGGATAACTTTGACCGAAACAATGATATGGTGCTTCGTGCTGTGGCCTGCGCACCATATAGAACTAGGGATATCGTAGAAATGGTCAATGCGGCGAGAGATGTCTAACGCCGCAGAATACTACCCACAGGATTGATTTAACGAAGAGCAGGTACTAGCTTTTATAAGCGGTAACTTACTCTCGATAAGTGGTAAGTTTCGAAGTCTTAGAGAAACCGCCATCGACTAATTGCCGATGCTCTTCGAGAACTGGGCTGATTGAAATCGAGTGTCTCAACACAAAGTCAATGAAAAATGCGGCCAAAACGCTCTGCTTTGAACTTCACTGTATATCGATATAGTTTAAATACAAAAAATCGAAAGAATGATACTTAGTATTGTGAATAAACAAATATTAAGAAACATTTGCTTCTGCTAGTAACAGTTTTAATAGAACACTGTAGAAGTCACTTCCATAACTCTCAGGTAGTACAACCTGCGCCCCTAAACTGAACGACTAAGTGTGTTTGGCGTTCTATTTCTATGAGCAACTAGCGTAAATTTGTAATCAGTCGATTTGAAATAGTTGCGACTGTATTCAAACACCACGTCACCTTGTAAAAAACCACGAGTGCGTTTTTCGATAATCGGTTGAGCAGGGTCGATGTCCAGAAGATCAGCAATTTCTTGCGGAGGCAAAATTGGAATAATTTCCTGCTCACTGCGGTCAATCACCATCCCCTTTTCTTTCTCGATAAAGTGGTATTTAGAGCCTTGCATCACTTGATAGGTCAGATCAGGGAACATGTCCGTTGGTAACCATGTTTCTTCAACAGTGATTGGCTTGTCATCCAAATAACGAACACGTTTCACGTAAAAGATTTTATCGCCTTCGCCAATATCCAACAAGTCAGCCATGGCAAGTGACGCTTTTGTGATTTCAAACGCTAAAACATCACTGTGCGTCATTACATTTAAATGCGCCCACTTTTCCGCAAAACTGCTCTGCTGATAAATATCGTAGTTAATCTTGTTTTCTTTTACATAGGTTCCACTGCCCTGCACACTTTCCAATTCACCACTCTCGATCAGTAACTTTAATGCTTGGCGAACCGTGACTCGACTGCAAGAAAAAGATTCTCGCAGTTGGGCTTCGGTAGGAAGTGCCGTTCCTACTTTGTATTCGCCCTTAATGATCTTCTCGCGAATTGCATTCACTATCTGACGATACATTGGCAGTCTGGCCATATTTACCTCTTTAAAAACAATACAAATAACGGTTCGAATAAGCTTGTTTGAGACAACTCTAAACCAGTTACACTAGGATGAACTATCATTGCAAAAAGATTTGGCTTACAACCCATATAATACGAAATTAGGTCAATATGACAAGCATTTGTTCGCATAACTGAACAACAAACAATACAACAATAATACATATTACCACTTAAACGCGATCATGATCACGGATCATTTGTACTTAAGATGTATTATTGTAACTATTGTTGAATGTTCAACAATGTCGAATGTGACAATGGGACAAACGTTATGAAATTAACCTCTCTTACAAACCCATCGCTGATAAACTTACAAACGACGTTCGAAAGTCGTGACGCAGCGATCCGTGCACTTGCCGAACAGCTAAACCAGCAAGGCAAACTGCATAACAAGGAAGAATATCTACAAGCGGTATTTGCACGCGAGGAGCAAGGCCCGACGGCGCTTGGCGAAGGTTTAGCAGTACCACACGGTAAGACGGATGCAGTAAAAGAAGCTGCATTTGCTGTGGCTACACTAAAACAAGACCTAAAGTGGCAAGGACTAGATGAAGACGAAGACGTAAACCTGATCTTTCTGATTGCTATTCCAAATGCAGAAGCAGGTTCAACGCACATGCACTTGTTGACCGAACTGACTACAACCCTCGTGGATGATGACGTGCGTGAAGCAGTGCTGAACGCTACAAATGTAGAACAAATTATTTCATTACTTGACGGACAAGGCGAACCAGAAAATAAGGACAGCGAATTAGATACAAATGCGCCAACAATCGTTTGTGTCACAGCTTGCCCAGCGGGTATAGCTCACACCTACATGGCAGCAGAGTACCTTGAAAAGACAGGTAAGAAGCTCGGTTATAACGTTCACGTTGAAAAACAAGGCGCAAACGGCATCGAAGATCGTCTGACTGCCGAACAGCTCAACAGTGCAACAGCGGTCGTTTTCGCGGCAGAGGTAGCGGTCAAAGAGTTAGAGCGCTTTGAAGGCATTCCTCGTGTAGAAGTGCCAGTAGCAGAGCCAATCAAACACTCAGAGCGCATTCTTAACGAAGCAGTAGAAGCAGGTAAAGCTGGTCGAAGCGCAGGCGCTGCTGTGGCAACCAACGACAAACCAAAAAAGCTACCCCTTAAAACGGAATTGAAACAAGCGTTGCTATCAGGTATCTCTTACGCGGTTCCTTTAATCGTAGCAGGCGGTACCGTGCTTGCTGTTGCCGTACTATTGGCACAAATGTTAAACCTCCAAGATTTGTATGCTGAAGAAGGCTCTTGGTTGTGGATGTACCGCAAGCTAGGTGGCGGTCTACTAGGCACATTGATGGTGCCTGTACTGGCAGCTTACACGGCTTACTCATTGGCAGATAAACCAGCACTTGGACCTGGCTTTGCAGCAGGTATCGCAGCCAACCTCATCGGATCTGGCTTCCTTGGTGGCGTTGTCGGTGGTTTGATTGCAGGTTACGTCATGCGTTGGGTAAAAGAAAACGTACGTCTAAACCCTGCATTCAATGGTTTCCTAACTTTCTACTTATACCCTGTTATTGGTACTTTGGTTGCTGGCTCACTCATGCTGTTCGTGATCGGTAAACCCGTAGCTTGGTTAAACCAAGGTTTGACTGACTGGCTAAACGGCATGTCTGGCACGAACGCCCTACTTCTGGGTGCGGTGATTGGCTTGTTCGTATCTTTCGACCTTGGTGGTCCCGTAAACAAGGCAGCTTACGCTTTCTGTCTGGGTGCGATGGCGAACGGTGTTTACGGTCCGTATGCCATCTTTGGTTCGGTCAAAATGGTATCGGCGTTCACAGTAACGGCATCAACTCTACTTGCGCCTCGCTTATTCAAGGACTTTGAAATCGAAACGGGTAAATCAACGTGGTTGCTTGGTCTTGCTGGCATCACAGAAGGTGCTATCCCAATGGCAATTGAAGATCCAATTCGTGTTATTGGCTCATTCCTTCTTGGCTCTGTTGTAACAGGGGCAATGGTAGGTGCAGCTGGTATCGGTCTATCAACTCCAGGCGCAGGTATTTTCTCAATCTTCCTACTGCATGATGCTGGTCTGGGCGCATTCACGGCCGCAGCAATCTGGTTTAGCGCTGCGCTGGTTGGTGCAACCATCTCGACCATCACCCTCATAATGTGGCGAGCACATGCTGTAAAAAAGGGCAAATTTGCCACTGAGGCTACTGCAGAAAATTAATTCGAATCACTCATAGATCCGCTCAACTCGAGCTTTGGGCGCAGGATTACTGCGCCCTAAATATTCGTTGGCAAACTTAAATGCCGCAAAAACGAATAGAAAACAATCAATTTTAAAACAAATTAACGGCAATTATTGCCTAAGACGGTAAAAGTTATGACTACATCTCGCGTTCATATTACTCCTCACATGCACTGGGATCGTGAATGGTATTTCACTACAGAAGAGTCTCGCATTCTGCTAGTGAACAACATGGAAGAAATCATGACTCGTCTGGAAAACGATCCAGACTACAAATACTACGTTCTAGACGGTCAAACCGCAGTTCTGGAAGATTACTTCGCGATCAAACCAGAAAATAAAGAGCGCGTACGTGAACTCGTACAAGCAGGTAAACTGATTGTTGGTCCTTGGTACTCTCAAACGGATACGATGCAAGTATCTGGCGAATCTATCGTACGCAACATGCTTTACGGATTGCGCGACTGTCTAGCACTAGGCGAGCCTATGAAGATTGGTTACCTGCCAGACTCATTCTCAATGAGTTCTCAGCTCCCCGCTATCTACAATGGCTTCGGTATTACGCGAGCCATGTTCTGGCGTGGTTGTTCAGAGCGCCACGGCACAGATAAAACCGAGTTTTTATGGCAATCAAACGACGGTAGTGAAGTATCAGCGCAAATATTGCCACTGGGTTACGCGATTGGTAAATACCTACCGCAAGACGAGGAAGGTCTACGCGCCCGTCTAGATAAATACTTTCCTGTACTAGAAAAGCCGTCAGTAACCAAAGACATTCTACTACCAAACGGTCACGACCAAATGCCTATCCAAAAAGACATCTTCGAGGTGATGGATAAGCTGCGTGAAATCTACCCAGATAAAGAATTCAAAATGAGCCGTTTTGAAGAAGCGTTCGAGCGTATTGAAGCCGAGCGCGAGCAACTTGACACCATCAAAGGCGAGTTCAACGACGGTAAATACATGCGTGTGCATCGCACTATCTCTTCAACTCGTATGGACATCAAACTCATCCACGCAGAAGTTGAGAATAAGATCGTCAACATCCTGGAGCCGTTAGCGTCTATCGCTTGGACACTCGGATTTGAATACCACCACGGCTTGATCGAGAAAATGTGGAAGGAGAGCATGAAGAATCATGCTCACGATTCAATTGGCTGCTGCTGCTCAGACAAAGTGCACGCCGAGATATTAAATCGCTACATCCTTGCTGACGACATGGCAACCAACCTGATCAACTTCTACAAACGCAAGATTGTTGACCACATGCCAACACGCGAAGGCTGCGACAAGTTAGCGCTATTCAACCTATCTCCATACGCTCGTGAAGAGGTGGTCAACACCACCATCACAATCCGAGCAGAAGAATTCAATATCTTTGATGAAAATGGCACACCAGTTGAGTACTTCATTCAAGACCAGCGCATCATTGACCCAGGTAAGATTGACCGTCAGATCGTACATTACGGTAACTACGACCCGTTTATCGAGTACGACATTCAAATCAAGTATTCAGTGCCAGCCATGGGCTTCACAACCCTACACATTAAAGCCAACGAGAAAGGCTCGCAAAAAGTGGCTGAGCAAAAAGACTTCCTTCTTGAGAATGAATTCTATCGCATCAACGTAAATGCAAACGGTACTCTGAACATCTTCGACAAAGAGACTGAGCATCTTTACGAGCAAGCGCTGCGCATTGAAGACGGCTCTGATGATGGCGACGAATACGACTACTCGCCTTCTCGTAAAGAGTGGCTACTGTACTCTGACGAGTTCGATGTAGAAGTGAATGTGAAGCACGAAGGCTTCCAGTCTGTCGCAACCATCAAGCTACGCATGAACTTGCCTGAGAACCTACAACAACGTGAAGAGCGCACAGGCCAAAACGGGTACCTAGATGTGAACTGCCAAGTGGTTCTGAAACAAGGTACACGCCGTATTGAAGTTCGTATGGAGCTGGACAACCAAGCTGACGACCACCGCGTACGCGTACTAGTACCAACACCGTTTGTATCGGAAACCGTGGTAGCGGATAACCAGTTCGGCTTGATCACTCGCCCAACCAACGATCCAGAAATGGCGAACTGGGAAGCAGACGGCTGGAAAGAAGCGCCTGTACCAGTTTACCAGCTAATGAACTTTGCCGCGGTTGAAAACGCACAAGGTGGTATGGCGTTAATGAGCAACGGTTTGCGTGAGTTTGAAGTGATTTCAAGCCAAGGTAATGAAGAGCGAGACACATTCGCCCTAACCCTTCTGCGTGGTGTCGGCGTGTTGGGTAAAGAAGAGTTGTTACTTCGTCCGGGTCGTCCATCTGGTATCAAGATCCCAACGCCAGATTCACAAGTACGCGGCAAGATTGTTTGTGAATTCGCATTGTTCGGTTTCGCAGGAAACCACATCGAAGCAAACGTCATGGCAGCGGCCCGTGACAACGTGACTCCAATCCAGTGCTACAACAAAATTCCTTACAACGCAATGAAGCTCAACGTTGGCGAGCAAAACCTACCACTAACACACAGCTTGTTGAACAAATCGCAAGACGGCGCAGTATTGAGCGTATTGAAGAAAGCAGAAGACGAAGATGCGCTCATCCTACGCGTTTACAACCCATCAGAAAGCGACGTGATTAACGACACAGTGACGTTCACCTCGAAAGTGGCCTCATGGAAAGAAACACAGCTAGACGAAAAAGTGCTACCAAATGAGGTAGACACAGCATCGTTCGGCATGCTGAAACCGTGTCAGGTTAAGTCTTTCCAAGTGAAATTTTAAGTTAACCATAGCTCCGCGACATGCGGAGCTTAAGGAATTTTCATGAAAATTGTAATCGCCCCAGATTCTTTTAAAGAATCACTCAGCGCTAAGATGGTTTGCTCTGCAATTGAACGGGGTTTTCGCGACTCATTTCCAAATGCTGAATACGTGCATCTTCCTCTCGCGGATGGCGGTGAAGGAACTGTGGATGTGCTACTGGAAAGCTTAGGTGGCTCATTGCAGAAAACGCAAGTTGAAGGACCAACGGGTGAATGGGTCAACGCACACTGGGCTTTGTTAGATGACGGCAACACCGCACTCATAGAAGTTGCTGCGGCCTCAGGGCTAGACTTACTCACGAAAGAAAAACGCGCCCCTCTTTTTACATCTACCTACGGTACGGGTCAGTTAATTAAAAGCGCTCTGGACCATGGTGTGAGTAAAATTCTCATTGGTTTGGGAGGAAGCGCTACCAATGACGGAGGCGCAGGTATCATTCAAGCACTTGGAGGCCACCTATATGACTCTCAAGGTAATGAATTGATTAGAGGGGGAGGAGATTTATCTCGGCTTAGCAAAGTCGATCTAAAAGGTCTCGACTCTCGTTGTCAAAATATTGAGATGATAGTGGCCTGCGATGTCACGAACCCGTTGTGTGGTCCACACGGAGCGAGTCATGTGTTCGGCCCTCAAAAAGGTGCTTCGGTGGCTGATATAGACAAGTTAGATACCGGTCTCATGACTTTTTCCTCTTTCGTTTCACCTAACAAGCAATTCGACCCATTATTCACTCCCGGATATGGGGCTGCTGGAGGGACGCCACTAGGTTTGTCGTTAGCTTTCGACGTTCAATTAAAGCCTGGTATAGATATGGTTTTGGAAGCTATAGATGCCAGGAGCATCATCAAAAGTGCGGACCTCGTTATAACTGGTGAAGGGCAAATGGACAACCAAACTATACAAGGTAAAGCACCTTGGGGGGTTGCAAAGTATGCCAAAGAAAAAGATGTCCCTGTGATCGCAATAGCAGGCTCTTTGGGGACAGATATTCACAAGCTTTACTCACACATTGATAGCGTATTTGGCTCAGTGCGCAGCCCTCAGTCTCTCTCACAAGTCCTGATAGAAGCCGAAGCAAATTTGATAAGAACAGCAAGAAATATTGCCGCAACTCTCAAACTAGGTAAAACGTTAATCTAAAGAGGATTGCACTATGAAAAATTTATTTTTTAAGCTTGAGAATACCATTCAAAACTATTCTTGGGGCAGTCGTGATGCGATTAAAGAACTTTTTGGTATAGAAAACCCTGACAACTCACCCCAAGCTGAGATTTGGATGGGCGCACACCCAAACGGATGCTCGCGTAAAGCCGAAACCCATGAATTGCTATCCGATGTAATAAACCAAAACAAAGTTCAATCGTTGGGAAACTATACAAAGGAAAGATTTGGCGAGCTGCCTTTCTTGTTTAAAGTATTGGCCGCAGAAATGCCACTCTCAATCCAGGTTCACCCAAGCAAAAGCAAAGCTGAAATGGGTTTTACTCGTGAAAATGAACAAGGTATTCCACTTAACGCGGCAAACCGTAATTACAAAGATCCAAACCATAAGCCAGAGCTAGTTTATGCGCTGACCTTTTACAAAGCGATGAATGGTTTCAGACCAATAGAACAAATTTTAACTTTGTTTGAGCAAGCGAATATTACAACGCTTAGAGCAGAAATCAGTGCATTAAGAGCGTCTCCAAACAGTGACGGTCTCAAAGGCTTTTTTTCTGCAATTATGTCTCTGGAAGGTGAACGCAAGCAACAAGCACTGGAAGAGCTTTACACGAGTCTTGAGCGCCCAGCAAAAACAGCTATAGCTCGTGAGGCTTATGGTTATATCAAAGATTTTCGTCAGTACTATGCCGATGATATCGGTTTGTTTTCACCATTGATGCTAAACACTATTGAGCTTGAACCTGGTGAAGCTATGTTTTTGCATGCGGAAACACCACACGCCTATGTTCAAGGCACCGGCTTAGAGATTATGGCGAATTCAGATAACGTGTTACGGGCAGGCTTAACCACAAAGTACATAGATGTGCCAGAGCTGATTGAAAATACAACTTTTATATCCATTGATCCAGCACATATAAAACTTGAACCAATCCATAAAAACGGAAAACTAAGTTACCCAATTCCTGTTGATGATTTTGGGTTTGAAATTGTACCTGTCGCAAATCAAAACATTACACAATTTGTTCGTAGTGCAGAGATTCTATTTTGTATTGAAGGACAAGTGACCATTTCAAACCAACAAGATAAAATAAGACTGAAAGCAGGAGAATCCCTCTTTGTCAGCAGTCATTCCGTTAAGTATTTGTGCGAAGGGAACGGCACATTAGCTCGTGCATTTAACTAATTAAAAGCAAGAGCGAAACGCAAAGACTAATCAACTAATATTATCTTCATTTTTCGTGACTGTTAATTTGAAGAAAAAACAGTGCTTGTTATCAAATATAAACAAGTTACATATGGCCGACGCTACTCCCTCCTTGGGCCATTCCCACCAATGCTCACGTTCATTGGTGGGTGATTTTTCTTCATAAAAACTGTTCCTGAATGTAAATCTCCGCGTTAGGGCAATAGGCGACCAATGTTTTCCAGATAATTAAACACTGACTGCTTATCATACAAAGCATTCAATTTTTCACCTGAACTTTGCCTCACCACCAAAATAACGGGCAATACTTCAGAGGTAATTCCCTCCCCCTTCTCCACCAGGCTTAGGACCAATTTGACCGCCTTACGCCCGAGTTCGTTAAAGTCTTGTTTAACCGTTGTCAAAGGAGGTGAGAAAAATTGACTGTCCTGAATACCATCAAACCCAACTACTGATCCGCCCCAGCAGTTTTGGACACTGAGTTAAGTGAGTACAATCACTAACGAGGTGAACAATGACAACTAAGAAAACTAGAATTAAACATTCCCCTGAATTTAAAGCAGAAACTCTGAAGCTAGCAGAGAAAGTCGGAGTAGCTGTCGCAGCAAGACAGCTTTCTTTACATGAATCTCAAATCTATGGGTGGTGGAAGAACTCGAAGAAAGACACCAATACGAGTCAGCGAGAGCAAGAGCTAGCCGCAGTGCTAATAATGCTCTCTGGACTGTCGCTATGGTAAGAATGCGTAGTGATCCCAGAACGAAAGACTATGTTGCACGAAGAACGGCTGAAGGGTTATCAACCAAGGAAATCGCTCGTAACTTAAAACGTTATATAGCGAGAGAGCTATTCCACTCATCCTAAAAGATCTAGCGAGGCTGGCTTGACATAGGAGCGTCAATGCTTGTGTTGAGAGCTTCTTCCATTCTATGAAAGTTGAAGCGATCCAATATGAGCCGATTATGACTAGAGACCAGATGCGTCAAACGATCTTCGAATACATAGAGGTTGATTATAATCGGACGAGAAGGCACAGTGCTCTTGGGTATCTAAGCCTAGTTAACTTTGAACAGCAAAATGTCGCTTAATGTGGTGTCCAGTCTTGCTGAAGCAGATCAGTTGGCAAAAGATTTAGAAATAACCTTCAGAAACCAACTTAAACAACATCTTCCCATCAATATCATTACTTAAAGAATCAAGACTCGACTTATTTAAACATATCAAACCGTTAGTGTATGGCAATAAAACACCGTTACCATCTCCTATTAACTTATCAATATCAAACTTGAAAGTTTTTAACCTTCCTACTGCTTTCAAACCAGCATACTCTAAAAACTCCGAGCTAGTTTCATGAATGTACTGAGAGCGATGTGTAACACTTTGTGCTTGCACAGCGTTAACCATGAAAAGCATAAAACTCGCAATAAACACAGCAAGATTCTGGTTCATCATTGTTGTCCCGAAAAATAAGAAGAGTGAGAATATACAAACATGTCCTCTTAGATGACTAAGCTTTATTGTAATTTTCTATTGATGCACCAATCATTGTGTAACCAGATTCAACGTCCAACTCTTCTGTAACCAAGGTTTCAGTCTGAAGTGTGCCCGTAATGTAAACGATATCCCACAGATCTTTTGTTGGGGCCCCCTCTTCAAATTTCACATGAATAATTTGATTAGGTGGCGGAGGTGGGACATGGATACATGCACCATAAAATGGAACGAGTAAAAATTCCGATATGCTGTCCGCATCTCCTTCAAGAGGAATAACAAAGCCTGGAATTCTTATGTGCTTCCCTGCCATTTCCGCTCTGACAGCACCAACTTTTACCTGTTGCGCGGCTTCAAGATTATGGTTCAGAGCTTTCATTCGAGATTCACTAATACGATCACGCTCTTCTTTTGGAATGAGGTCGAGCCATTCAATCTCTAACGTTTTATTTGGCATTGCCACTTCATTAGCAACTGATGGCAATGCCAGAGAAATGAAGACTAGCAGGATCAGAAATCTCATTAGTTCTACCTTATTTACTACAATACATATAAGACCTTGAGTTTGAAAGGGAAACAAACTCAAGGCTAACTCATTAATTGACTTGATATTGGCTATTGGTGCGAATGTAGATTGTCGCTTCTGAGTCAGTATTGTTAGTAATTTCATGGCTAAAATCACCCACTGATTCAACGTAACTACCTGGTGCGAGACGTTGTGCTTTTTTCATATCATCAGAGGTGTACTCTACTGAGCCAGAAATCACTACGGCACGAAACTCTGTTGCTTTAGTATCAATCGAACCTTTGAAACCTGCGGGTAACTTAACCATTGAACCACCAATATCAGCGGTGCTCCCCCAAACATAAGTCGATTTCACACCTTCCACATTAAGATCGTGTAAATCGCTACTATCGAGCCAGACGATGTTGTCTTTGTGCAGGTTCAGTGGGCGCTCACCGTTATCGAATTGCTCTTTAGAAGGTTTAACTAGGTATGGGCCTGCATCTATCTCAAGGTAGATAAGGTTTGTATCGCCATTTGCTGCAGTTGTATGATCTTCACCCGCTGGCTGTGTCCAAAAAGAGCCTGTTGGCATCCACATTTTGGCTGATGTGGGGTCATCATTGTGCATAAGACCGTCAATCACAATGCCACGATAAGTAATATTATGAATGTGTGGTGGCGACTCAAATCCTTTCTTGAAGCGCACTAACATACCTGTTGCGGTATCAGTTGTACGATCGCCCCAAAGGTCTGCAGCACCAGGGCTTAGAATTCCACGCAGTGGGTTTAGGTAGCCCCATTCAATATCATCAGCGGCCACCACCTTAGATCTACCATCCGCTGCAAGTGTAGGTAGGGAAAAAAGTGACGCTGCTAGTGCAACCGTCGATGCTGTAAATAAACGTTTCATATATTTTACCTCAGTTGTATTTGCGTGCTGTGAAGTTTATTTACAATGACTTTCTCGATAAATAGCGAAATTCTTTATACACTTTCGCTAAAACATGGACAATCAACAGTAAGTGCCTAATCACCCTATTGCAACTTACTGATAATGAGAGCAACATGAAGATTTCTGACTTACGAGTATTAGTAAAGATCGCAGATCTACAATCCATTACTGCAGCCGCTAATCAACTTGATATAAGTTCATCAGCCGCAAGTGTCTCTTTAAAACGCATAGAAGAATCCCTCGGTGCGCAAATGTTTATCCGCACAACCAGAAAACTGCGTTTAACCCCAGAGGGTGAAAGGTACCTTCCTATCTGTCAGCAAGCTCTAGACCTGCTTCAACAAGGGCAAATGCTTATCAACGAAAAGCAACAATCAATTAGGGGAGAGATTCGTATTACAGTCTCATCTGAAATGGGGCGGAATTTAATGCGTGAACTTCTTAATGATGTGATGGCACAACATCCATCTATCACGTTGAGGCTACATGCTAGTGACAGCCGAACAGATTTTTATAGAGATGATGTTGATGTGGCTTTACGTGCGATGACCAAAGAGGCTGCGGCTGAATCCAATCTATACGGCTTTAAGATCTGCAATATTCCTCACGTATTGTGCGCAGCTCCTAGTTACATTGAGAAATTTGGAGTTCCTCAAACTCCCGAAGAACTACCCGAACATAACGCCCTGCTTTATAAACTCTATGAAGTTGTACATGACTGTTGGGAAGTATTTGATGCCAGAAATCAGCCGCACAAAATTAAACTTAGTAGCAACCGTGCTGTAAATGATGGAGATATTGTTAGGAGATGGTGTGTTGATGGTGTCGGTATCGCAAAGAAGTCAGCCATTGATGTCGGAGAAGATCTTCTCGCCGGTCGGATAGAACGTTTTTTGGCTGACTGCACTATCCCGCTCACTGAGATGTGGTTGGTACTACCTAGTCGCCAACTGATCTCTCCAGCGATACGTCTGATTAGAGATGCGTTAAAACAACGAATCAATGATTTGCGGAAAAGGTTGATAGAACAAGAGATAGTCACGAAAGAAGAGTGGCCAGAATCTGACTAATTCACGTTGGCTGTACTCATTTATCGGTTGGGTCTGAGTTCGGAGAGTTGGAAAATTTAGTTACAAAGATAGCGCTCTAAACATAAGGAGATATAGAAAGCACATATTTTAATTCAGATTCAAGCTAGCCTGTGTCACTTTTAGGGAGCAATGTTTTAGTTGTAATTTTGCTAGAATGGATTTGGAAAAAATGACACAGTTATTTTGCTAAGACATACCCAGCGCTCTTTAACGAACAACGGAGAATTCAGCGCAATCAAGTGGTGGGAGTTTCTGTTTAGAACTAACTTGCAATACCGATATCAATTGCGCTTTATCAGCAAAAAGCGTTAACTACTTGATGTTAAAATTAAAGGGGTTGTAGAAGCTGGGCTTCCAGTTCTTTGCCCATGATGATCTCAAAAGAGGTATAAATTGCAGTAAGACTCTCTTCGTTTCCCCATATATCAATACGAACAAAACCTTTAGATGAAAGGTCATCAATAGAAATCGAAAGGTCTTCGACACTGTGACCTGTGATCTCTGATAACTTCCCGACACTATTTGGTCTCTCATGGTAAATCACATTCAAAAGCTTAATATTATCGTTACTTAAAATCTGTGCCAGCTCCGTTAATGATGCAAACCAAAAATGAGGAATATCTTCGACATGGTTTAATTTACCAGCTGAAACACACAACATATACTTACGAACTAGTTCTTCATCGGCAATTCCAATTCTAGCTTTCATAGTCTATCCATACTTATAAAATACAATAATTCCCTATAAATTAAAGAGAAAATAGTGATAGTAATGATAAATTACAGCAGGTTTATCAAGCCTAAGTAATTAACCTATTTAACCAACCGTATCATTATTCACTACTTTGATGACTAGCAATAAGCTTAAGAACACCAGCTGTAATATCAATTGCTTTAGTGCTAGATGGTATATCCATCTTATCTTGATATTGCACCCAAACCTCCCCGTCTTTAGATATGCGGATCATTGCGAATGTGTCGTTAAGAAAGGACTTATTGACACCAAGCTGCTCATGAATATCATCATTCATAATCATCCCTATTACATGTTGACAGAAGAGTATGAGTTAATACTAATCCATCATTTTGTGAAAGACAATCCTATTCATCCACTAGATTCCAAAATGTACATTCGCATAAAATGTAAAAAGCCAGATCTTTGATCTGGCAGATATCAATGAGGTTTATTAAAGAGTGGAACACAAAGACTCTAATACCTTTCTTTCAGTGCTTAACTTTTTAACTCTATTACCAGTTTCAAAACTATCTATTTTACTCATGTGTTTAATAAAACGATCAGCATTTGCTTTACTTGAAATTTTGAAGTTAGATAAATGATTGTAAGTCTTAATTTTATCAGTTAATTTTTTATCATAGAAAAGCATATTCTGAAAGAGAATATCAGGCATAACGTACGCGTCTAATACTTGTTTAATTCTGTACATTGACTGATACAGATCTTGTGCTTCTACAGCAGTCAAAATACCATCTAGAGCAAGCTTTTCAACAATATCTGCTACGTCATGCACTGGCTTTGATATCTTTGCCGCCTCTTTCTTAATTCCCGCTCTGTCAATCTCGAAGTAACCACGGCATTCATTCACTTTTGCTTTTTGATATATTCCGTAATAGTATTTATGCTTAGCTAAAAATTTCTCATATGCACCTCGAGTAATCTCGAACTCCCCCGACTTCACACATTCAGAAGCATTGTTAGTTACAAATTCTTCAAATGTATACTTGGGGTACTCATCAATACGTTTTTGAGCAACATTAATCACCATTGTCATTGGAGATCTATTTCTAGAATCTTCATTATTTATCTTTATATTTAATCGAAGATAAAGAGTCATACCTTTTCTATGTCGATACGGAGTATAATACATACCATCATTATTTTTGTTATATCTTTCTTTATCTACTGCCACATTAATTGCATCTGCGTTATTGGCCATAATTAAACCTTGAAAATTATTCTTGTCTTTTAATATAAGATACCAGTTAGATTAATATAAGTAAAGAAACTGAAATTTACCAAAAAAATAATTTTAAGATATTGATTCGCAAGATCTATCTAATACAAACGAACTAATATTGAATTATTATCGTCAGAAAAAATTATAAATAATTTATTAACCATGACGAATCATTAATTTTTAAGCATTAGGTAGACATTAAAAATAATGACTAGGGCGTTATATATAGAAAGTAATATGACTACATTTAATAACAGCTATAAGTATTAGGCTACTTCTCTATATCTTTGTTAACAAGGATAATGATACGTTCTAATAGTTTGTTCACCGACCTTCGTTGTGGTTTATCATTCTGATGTAAGATCTCAACATGAGCACTAGCAATAAAAGTCTTATAGTCACTCTCGGAAATGTGTTTTATACTTAAATTTTCAAATACATTTTCCATTGCTTTTCGCCTAGTGAAGCAACTAAATGCCTTATCAATCGTATCCAACAAAAGCGCTTCAATGACAGTTTCAAAACCCATTTCAACATCTTTAAGCGTAGAAATCATCTCAACAACATACACGACATCAGAAGCGCCTTTTAATCTTTTACGTGCTCTCAGATTCCACTTCATGTCATCTATTAACCGTTCCACTTCCCTGCGATATCTAACATTCACAGAAAGCATCACAAGATAAGTCTTCATATCTTGATCTTGCTTACTTTCATAAACTCTAAACGCATTATCTGATTGTTCTTGAGCGTGCGCAGCCGCTCTTTCAAGTTCTTCTTCGTAGTTACTGAGGTCCTTACAGGCGTCATGTAGAATACCGTTTCCAATAAGCTTTCCGAGTGTATATTTTCGATTTCCACCTAACTGGGAAGCAGACATTCGAACCCCGTCGAGATTAAATACTATACCCACCGCCATCCCCTTCTTTGTTTGTAGCTCTACTTTGAGGCTTGAATGTGTTGACTCAACAGCAGTGACAAACTCTGCAAGATTAGAACCAGGCTTTAACTTATTGATACCTGTTTTTACTAGCCGAGCGATTTTAGCCTTTTTGTTAAATTTTTTAGAGTCATTAATAGCAGCATCGGTATCGTAACCAATCTCATTACTACTTACTAATTGTCGCAGACCAAACTCTATCTCTAGCTCCCTCATTACTTTTTGTGCTCGTATCTTGCTATAAGAGTCTTTGATGCGCTTTCTTGTCACTATATCGATGGTAGACGTGATTACATGTATATGTTCTTGGTCGGTATCATTATGTTTAAAGACAATATATCTACAATTTGCATAACCTAAACGGCTCATCAAATTTTTAGCTGTTTTACACCATTGTGGATTAGTTAAGCTTTCATTTGTATCGAGGCTAACTATCATGTGCTTAAACTGCTGTTTAGCACTTGGGTTAAGCCTTATAGATTCTTGCATTTCCCTTATCGCAAGTGACATATCTAACATCTCCCCTGGTGCGTTTTTAGCATTTACAGGGATATTTATAATATTATTTGCATAAATAAATTCTGTTAATGCACCAGCGAATTTAGTGGCTCCTGCACCATAATTTACTAAATATTTAGCCACTCGTTCATCGTCACCAGCAACATACTTTATGAGAGCATCTGCGGTTTGCTCTGTGTGTTTACCGCCTTTTTGTTCAGGTTCCTTATAGATCATGACTTGACCCTCTGAATTCTTTCAGTGCCTGAACAAGCTTGTCTTCACTTAAATGCTGTTTTGCTATTTCATAAGCCGCTTCTTGAGTAAAGCTATTTACTAGCAAGTGACGAGTTGCCTGAAACTCTCTTAATAGTCCCCCTAATATTACAAGAGTACTTTCTATTTCATCTCTTGTGAGAGCTTTACTATTCTCAATATCGGTGGCAATTGTTTTAATTTGATCACTGAGTTCTGAAGTTTCTGTAAAGAACTCTTTAGATGCCTCTAGAATGATGGGTTTGACTTTTACAGCATTATTGATGACGTCACGAGTAAATGCTGAAAGCTTTGAATAACCAGCCATACATTGCTTTTTAACTAGTTCTTGATATTCTTTTTCAGTGAGATTTGTCTTTACTGATTTAATCTGCAAATCACCAGGTTCTTTACGAGGTTTGTATTTCTCTTTTTTTACTGTCTTAATGGCGGTTTCAATAGCTCTAAAATCTTTTGCACCTACACTTCTTAAAATGTCTAACATATCGTGTTTCATAATTATTACCTTTTATTGTATCTATACTCACCTCTCAAATAATTAGATATAGCTATTAATATTTAAGACTAACAACATATGATAAACCAGCGCTAACACCGAAGGGGGTTAGTGCAACCAACCAGAATGGGCGGAGTATTTGTCGGAGTTTTTATTTGGGACAAATAAACGCGCAGACACAGCTTGCTTCAAAACCAGATAATTATATTATTAATTTAAATGATAAAATTTTCAATATTTTTTTCACAAACAAAAGCACAGTTCACATTTAAAATAAACTTATAGAAAATACAATCAATAAATAACCTCATAAAATTCAACATTATAAAATAGTATCTTAATTAAATTTTTTTATTTTATTATCATGTAAGTAGGTTTAATATATAATTACTTAAATATTAAGCAATCTTAGTGTAATTTATTTTTGTTGCGTAAGTAGTATGACATCAAGACTAATTAAAAATAAAATAGACTTTACTTACTAAAAATGAATATCTCATTTAGAATTTAATAGGTATAGCTCTATTCTTCATTGTAATATAATTAATAGTAATATTTATGTTTACTATAAATTTTATAACCAAATTATGCATATATATCTAAGATTTGTATACTTGAAGTTATCTTTAGAGCGAAATCGAACGTCCTATGTAGAACTCTAACTTAACTCAACACCTTCCGTTCAAGGCGTTGAGGAGTGCTCATCTATCCCAAACGTTAAGTGAGATTTCTGCTCTAGCAGTTATAAATCTATATAAAATTAGAGCAGAAGAAATACTGCTCATTTATTATGAGTAAAACAATGATACGGCTGGTTCAATCGTATAACAGTCTTGTATCTTGTACATATTCGAATGTTCCTACGATCCTGGTACAGTGGGTAGGTTAAATCTAAGTAATCCCTTACCTTCTGATTTACCAGATTTTTCTTCTATTCCAACTAAACCATTTTTTGAATAAGATTCAATGATATGATCTATGTCACGGTTACTATCATCATATCCACACTTTATCGAAAAGTTGTTTAAAGAACCTATAATTATTTCCATTCTCTCCTTTGTGAAATATACTGTTATACGATTATCTTTCAAAAACTGATTGAATAAAACTCTATCCTTTTCTTTCGAAAAATCAATATCAAGGTTAGACAATTTTCCTGTAATACGTGATTTACTAGCTTTAATTTCATTTTCAATTTTTTCTCTTTCCATTCTTTTAATTTTATATTGATTCTCCCATTCTTCATCATCAGAATATTGTGTCATATATTCACGTATCTTTGACATGCTCTTATCGATCGTATTAATTTTCTCCTCTAAGTGAGAAATGTCTACACTTTGGTCAATGTCAAATTTTAAAGACTTAAGCACATTATAAATTTTATTTTGAGCCAAGTAATAATTTATATTTTCAGAGTCGCATTTAGTACTTTTTCTTTTTCTGTTACACTTTAAATACATACCTTTAGTTGGATTCTTAACTTTCCTACTAGAGAATGCCATTATATAACCACATTTAGCTAAACTACCACAACCGTTCTCATTTTCCTTCCGTATTAAGCAACCACATTTACCAACACCAACAAACACATTACGGAAAATTTCACCAACTCCACCTGTATTTTCCCGAGTTCTTTTTTGAACTGCATAGAATGTTCTATCATCAATAATTCTAGGATAGTAATCCTTACCATCTAACTTTCCAATTACATTCGTATTTCTGATGTATGCATTAATAGATGATTCACTAAGAGGACTATTTTTTGTTGTTTTTATTAGATTTCCATTTTCATCAAAACTGTATCTGTAGATATCCAAGTCACCGAGACTCTTAATGATTTTTTGAGGCCCGTAATTGAAGTTAAGTTTTAAATCAAATATTTTCCTAATAATTTCCGCATTCTCTTCAATTATTGTATAAGATTTTAAATCTGAGTTTCTAGCTAACCAGAAAGGTGGTTTTGCTATAGATTTCCTTCCTGAATCTTCAAGCAATTTTCTACTGGCTTTTATTCTTGAACTTTTTTGACTAGATTCTTGATATGCTAAGTACATTCCAATTTCAAGTAGTATTCTTCCTGTTACACTAGATACAGATTCCATATTTTCTTCAAAAACAAGATTCCATTTCGTGATAGCAATTTTAACACCAGCATCGATAATCCGTTGAAATTGACTTCTGACAAAGTCAACATTAGCTCGACTAAATCTATCTATTAGCTCTATAACAATAAGGTCGCCTTTCTCGATCTTTCCATTTTCAATATCATTAATCAAAGCCCCCAGTTCACCTCTTTTAAAGTTCGCGGCTGTGTAAGCGCTCTTACCACGATCTTCATAAATTAATCCCTTTGAGTATGCCGATTTCCCTTCACTTAAAAGGCGCTTGTTGTAATCAGAAATCCAATGCTCACAAGCCTGTTCCTGCCTTTGTATACCCTGTCCTTCCTCAGCCTGAATTTGCTTACTAACACGTTGATATAGATGATACTTATTCACTTTTTCTTACACATTCCTAGGAGTTATAAAATGTAGTATAACATTTAGTTGTCTTTTGCAAACTGTGGCTTACCCTATCACATTGGTGGTGATATCCAAGAGCGCAGCAAACTGCTTCTTCAAACGCCTGAGAGCTTTTTAGCGCGTTTCAATGTTGATGTCCGTGTGATGAACGAAGTGGTTTCTATTAACCGTCAAGACAAAACGGTTACGGTTAAGAATTTGCTTGATGGCTCGGAATACCAAGAGAGCTACGACTTTCTTCTACTCAGCCCTGGCGCAGGTCCAGTTGTGCCGCCTATTCCGGGTATTGATAACCCGTTAACGCACTCGCTGCGCAATATTCCAGATATGGATCGCATCATTAAAACGATCGAAACCAACAAAGTTGAACACGCTACGGTCGTTGGTGGTGGTTTTATCGGTTTGGAAATGATGGAAGCCTTCCACCAGCTAGGCATAAAAACCACATTAGTTGAAATGGCGGATCAAGTGATGACGCCCGTTGACCGTGAAATGGCTGGCTTCGCACATGCTGAAATTCGTGAGAAAGGCATCGACCTTAAACTTGGCGTCGCACTTGAGTCGGTGAAATTCGTACCTAACGAGCACGTGGCAAGTTTCGACTCTGGTGAGAGCGAAAAACACCAACATCTAGAAGGTGAATTGGAATTAACACTAAACAATGGTGAAAGACTCACCACCGATATTTTGATTATGGCAATTGGTGTTCGCCCCGAGACCAAATTAGCAAAAGAAGCTGGCTTAGAAATCGGCGCTCTTGGTGGTATTTATATCAATGAATACATGCAAACCAGCGATCCTTCGATCTACGCTGTCGGCGACGCGGTAGAAGAGAAAGACTTTGTGACTGGCGAGCAAACTCTAGTGCCACTTGCGGGCCCGGCAAACCGTCAAGGCCGAATGGCAGCAGACAACATGCTTGGCCGCCAAGAAACTTACCAAGGTACGCAAGGCACGGCGATCTGTAAGATTTTTGATTTAGCCGTCGCTTCTACTGGTGAAAACGAGAAACAGCTGAAACGTGAAAACATCGCTTATGAAAAAGTGTATGTGCATACAGCAAGTCACGCGAGTTACTACCCAGGTGCAGAAACCGTGTCATTCAAAATGCTGTTTGATCCAGTAACAGGTAAAATATTAGGTGCGCAAGCAGTAGGTAAAGACGGTGTTGATAAACGTATCGACGTAATGGCAGTTGCTCAGCGTGCTGGTATGACGGTAGAGCAACTG
Organism: Vibrio sp. 1731; assembly: GCF_033339955.1. NCBI lineage: Bacteria > Pseudomonadati > Pseudomonadota > Gammaproteobacteria > Vibrionales > Vibrionaceae > Vibrio > Vibrio sp. 1731. Next base: position 61,552 of record NZ_JAWOVO010000019.1, read on the forward strand.
CAACACCTCGAGCTAACTTACGCGCCACCTTATGGCTCTGCTAAAGATGTAATTAACCAAGCGGCGTTTGTGGCAAATAACATCATCAAAGGTGACGCGATTGCGATTCATTATGATGAAATGGATTCACTGACAGAAGACCAACTGTTACTTGATGTTCGTAATCCTGGTGAATTGGAGTCCGTTGGTTATCTTGAAGGTGCAATTAATATTCCTGTCGATCAACTACGTCGTCGCATGCACGAACTTCCTAAAGACAAAGAGATCGTGATTTACTGTCAAGTTGGGTTACGTGGTAACGTAGCATACCGTCAGCTGGTCAACAATGGTTACAAAGCCCGCAACTTGATTGGTGGATACAGAACTCTCAAATTTGCTCGCTTATAACTTGATAATAAAAAGAGAAAACCACGTGCTTGGTTTTCTCTTTTTTTGCAGGAAAGAAAGCGTAGATCATTCACCTTCAATTGCCAAACGGACTGCTGCTTGAGCATGGATAGAAGTGGTATCGAGTAGTGTAACATCGGTGTGACTTTGGTTTACAAGTAAGGCAATTTCAGTACACCCGAGAATCACAGCTTCAGCTCCGTGCTCTTTTAGTTTTTCAATAATTTGCAAGTATATCGTCCTTGACTCCTCTTTGATTTCACCTTGGCATAACTCTTTATAAATAATGTTATGTACTTTAGAGCGGTCGTCTTGATCGGGAATGACGACATCAAGCCCATAACGGTCGGAAAGCCTTCCTTTATAAAAGTCTTGCTCCATTGTGAATTGAGTACCAAGGAGTCCGACCTTTTGAACCCCTTTCTCACGAAGTAACTCAGCAGTCGCGTCTGCGATATGTAGTATGGGGATATTAATACTGGCTTCAATTTGAGGCGCAACTTTGTGCATTGTGTTAGTACAAATAAGAATGAAGTCAGCGCCCCCTTTTTCTATTGAAGATGCAGCATCAGATAGAATGCTTGCCGTTTCTTCCCATTTACCTTGATGTTGAAGTTTCTCTATCTCCGAAAAATTCACGCTATACATACAAATTTTTGCGGAATTTAAGCCGCCTAACGTCTCTTTGACTCCTTCGTTGATCAATTTGTAATAACTAAGCGTCGACTCCCAGCTCATACCACCTAGAAGACCGATAGTTTTCATATAACTCTCCAATCGTTATACACCACCGTGCCAGGGGTGTTTTTACAAAAAAATCAGCCACTTAAATAAGTAGCATTCAAGCGTCCTCACTATTGAGCATTGGGTAACACGAAAATAAAATCATTCCCACAAGGACCGCTACGCGATTCTCATATATCCTCGCAATATCGTTACTGCATTTCCAGAAAGCTTAACGTGCTCAGTGCTTAACAACTCTGTATGGACGACCCCACTTCTCTCGGAGGCTTGGAAGCCTTTCAGTTGCTTTTTGTTGAGCTCTTTAGCCCAGTAAACACATAAAGCGCAATGTGCAGAGCCTGTAACTGGATCCTCATTAACACCTACCTAAGGCGCGAAGTATCGAGAGACAAAATCGGCGTCAGTACTTGATTGAGCAGTGATGACGACGCCACGGCCCTTTTGTTTAAGCAGCGCACCAAAATCAGGGTCGAGCTGTTCAAGCACAAATTCATCATTAATGACGATCAACTGCTTATTATCAAACTGACCGTAGGCGACTACATTGGCGGCATCTAGCCCCAAGCCATGAAGTAAGTCTTTGTTAATACTCGCTCTCATATCTAAAGTTGGCGCAGGAAACACCAAATGAATTTCTTCATGATCGAGTTGTGCAGTTAAAACCCCAGATAGCGTAACGAACTCAATCGTATCTCCAGTATTATATAACCCCTGCTCTTTCAGAACGTGCGCCGTTGCAAGTGTGCCGTGTCCACACAAAGCAACTTCCGTCCTCGGTGTAAACCAACGAAGTTGCATTGTATTGAGTGACAGAAATGCCGTTTCAGATAACGACATCTCGGCCGCGATGGCCAACATCGTTTCCTCATCAAGGCTTGACTCTGTGATACAAACACCCGCGGGATTACCTTTGAAAACCTCTGATGTAAACGAGTCAACCTGAAAAATTTTAACTTCCACGAAATATCCTTAAGTTCTATCAAACACGTAATTCTGTATCACGTGATTTTTAATATCTGTTGTTTGAGCGAAAAAAACCTATGAAATTTTCTACCAACCTTATAGGTCTTGTTGGAAGCGCTAACAAACAGGAGAATGTAGTTAATTATGCAAAACGTAAAAAGCCATCATCAATGTGACTCAATTGGATATCTTATCGGAGTTTTCGGCGTTTCTTTAGTTCTAATATGGATTGGTATTTATAAATTCACACCTACAGAGGCCAAGCTTATACAACCGCTCGTTGAAAATCATTTTCTGATGAGTTGGTTGTATGATGTGATGTCAGTTCAAGCCGTATCAAACATCATTGGCGCAACAGAAATCATTGTCGCTATTGGATTAATCGTTGGCCTTAAAAACACACGAGTCGCTTATTTTTCTGGCATAGCCGCCGCAATTATTTTTCTTGCGACACTCAGCTTTCTAATTACGACACCGAATACATGGAAAGTGTCTGATGGGGTTTTGGTGACAAACTTCTTTTTAGTAAAAGATATTCTATTTTTAGCTATTGCGATTAGCGTCATCGAACGAAACAAGCCAAACAGAGAATAACTCTAAATAGTTCGAAATCTTGTTTTTCCAGAACGTAGCCTGAAAGGTGCAAACGACTTACAAGTCGAATGGTTCTGTCAATAACTCTAAACAAAGGCTCTTAAATTTAGAGTGTTTAAGAGTCTTTGCCTCTTAATTATGCGAAACAACATCCTAGCGTAAAGTGAAAAGAAAAGCCTTTCACTCTACTGCTAAGGTTTATTGATACTTTGCCGAAGTAATGAACTCACCGAATGTCTCGCACCATACAACAACCGTATTGTATTCAGAAATTGAAGTGCTTTGAGGAACCTCAACAACGAAGTTATCGAACGTTTTGACATCACCAATTAAGCTCATCTCAGATTTAAGGTCATTAAACTCTTGTTCCGTTTCAACAAACTTAGGAGATAGATAGAGTTTATAGTCTGGTCCGGGAGCGAGTTTTCCTACCAACGTAATGACTTCAGAACTCAAATGAATTTCTCCCTCTCCCCAATGAAAAGCATCGCTACCTTTGAGTTCCCTCTTAAACACTGCGCTGTATTCTGCACCTTGCTTGCTCTTAGCAACTTGTTCATCGGTCGGCGCAGGTGGTGCAATAAGGATCGGTAAAGTATAGATACCTATCGCAATGCCAATAGAAACTGCCACTAAGTGACTGATTGTTAATTTAATTATATTTTTCAAGGTCATAAGCATCTTCTTATTAGTTTTACTACTTGAAATTAGATTCAAATCGGCCTTATCTGTCTATTATCGAGCAGCATTATGTCATTAACATTATACACAAGCTATGCGCACTAAATGCAGACTGAGCGAAATTAAAAACGGCTGATAATTAATATCAGCCGTTTGCTTATCGGAAATGTCGTTGTGCCGGTTTGGTCACTATTCCGCTTCCACCAAAGCGATCTTATCGGATGTCGATTTTTCCAATTTGATCGCAATAAACTTAGAGGTTGGCGTAAACGTTCTATCCCCATAACTGTCCAAAGGAACCAATGGGTTCGTTTCTGGATAGTAAGCCGCCGCCTGACCTGCTGGCACATCATAGGCAACAAGCGTAAATCCTCTTACGCGACGCTCTACGCCATCTTCCCATAATGACACCATGTCCACTTTGTCGCCCGGTTCAAAACCGAGTTTACGAATATCCGCTTCATTGATGAACAGCACTTCGCGCATGCCAAATACACCACGATAACGATCATTTAAGCCGTAAAGTGTCGTATTGTATTGGTCGTGTGAGCGCATGGTTTGCAAAATCAAATCTGGCTTTTGGCCTTTTTCGAGTATCGCTTCGCTGATCAACTGCTTCGGCAACTCGCTAGAGCTGAACTGTGCTTTGCCGCTTGGTGTATTCCATCGACGCTCGGCAGCTGGGTTTACCAAGTGGAATCCACCTGGGTGTTTAAGCTTATGGTTAAAGTCGGTAAAACCCGGAATCGTGTCGGCAATCAAATCGCGAATACGGTCGTAATCTTCAATTGCCCACAACCAATCAATTGGTTTTGCCCCGAGTGTCGCATTGGCAATACCAGCAATAATCGCTGGTTCTGAACGCAAATGCTCCGAACGCGGTTTTAGCTGACCAAATGAGATATGCACCATGCTGAAAGTATCTTCAACCGTCACACCTTGTGGGCCCGTCGCTTGCTGATCAATCTCGGTACGGCCTAAGCACGGAAGAATAAGCGCATCTTTACCTGTGACAAGGTGAGAACGATTTAACTTCGTCGAAATGTGTACGGTTAAATTACAGTTTCGCATCGCGTTGTGCGTACGTTCTGTGTCTGGCGTTGCTTGTGCAAAGTTACCGCCCAAACCGATAAATACTTTCGCTTGTCCTTCTTCCATCGCTTTAATGGCTTGCACAGTGTTGTGGCCTTCACCACGCGGGACGGCAAAGTTAAATCGACTTTCAATGCGATCCAATAACAGATCTGAAGGTTTTTCATCAATGCCCATCGTACGGTCGCCCTGAACGTTACTGTGACCACGCACTGGTGAAAGACCCGCGCCCGGCTTACCAACGTTACCTCGTAACATTTGCACGTTTGCGACTTCTTTAATGGTTGGCACAGAGTGACGATGCTGAGTCAACCCCATCGCCCAACACATGATCACACGTTCTGCACGTCGATACATGCTCGCCACCATCTCGATTTCACTTAAATCAAGACCCGATTGTTCCGTGATGTGTTCCCAAGCGGTTGCGTCCACTTCAGCCAAATAGTCATCTATACCTATCGTGTGCTGCTTGATGAATTCACGGTCAAATACCGCTTTGCCACCGTTTTGCAATGCCTCGCGTTCCCATTGCAACAAGAATTTCGCGATGCCACGAAATACTGCCATGTCTCCGCCCAAAGCAGGACGCAGGTACGCCGTGTTTGTAGGCTCTGAGCCGTTACTCAACATCTCAATCGGCATTTGTGGGTTTTGGAAACGCTCTAATCCGCGCTCTTTCAGCGGGTTTAGACAGATAACCTGTGCACCACGTTTTACCGCTTCGCGCAGAGGTTCAAGCATTCGTGGGTGATTCGTGCCCGGGTTTTGACCAATCACAAAAATCGCATCAGCTTCTTCAAAATCATCAAAGATCACTGTGCCTTTACCAACACCAATGGTGTCTTTCATCCCGATAGCACTGGCTTCGTGGCACATGTTGGAACAATCTGGGAAGTTGTTGGTACCGAATGCGCGCACAAATAGCTGATACAAAAACGCCGCTTCGTTGCTTGCACGACCAGAGGTATAAAACTCCGCTTGGTGTGGTGAATCCAATTGGTTGAGATGTTTAGCCACAAGAGAAAAAGCCTCATCCCAAGAGACAGGCACATAGTGGTCGTACTCGGCATCGTATCGCATTGGGTGCGTGATACGGCCTTGGTATTCCAACCAGTAATCGGTTTGAGTTGAGAGAGAAGAAACGCTGTGATTGGCAAAAAACTCAGGATCAACCAGACGATTGGTCGCCTCCCAGTTTACCGCTTTCGCGCCATTCTCACAAAAATTGACTTTACCACTATCTGGCGACTCGCCCCATGCACATCCCGGACAGTCGAAACCGCCATTTTGGTTGGTTTTGAGCATAGTGCGAATGTTTTTAACTGCATTTTCACTGCCCCACCAACTTCTGGTTACGGCTTTCAATGCACCCCAACCACCAGCTGGACCTTTGTATGCTTTTATTTGTTCTTTTTGGCTCACGACTTTACTCCTCGCAGATATACCAGCAAGCAGGGTGCCCGTGAAAACAAGCGCGTTATTTATTGAGATAATGCGGAAGTATTGAAGGGCTTAGTTTCTAATCCATGTATTTTTTAATCCAAATAAGTAACCACTCAACATGCTCTCGCCTGTCCGAGCGTTTACTTATCTAGATTCTTGATATCGGATACCCGCCTACTGTTTCTAAGACTGTTAGATTCAATGTGCATTGTTGCGTCTTGATCTAAATCAAAGATTAAGTCGTTATTCAATATGCGTCCAATTGATAATCCTGACCGAGTGATAAACAAAATCTATGACGAATTTTTCCACTGACGGTCATCACATTTTTAATCAATACAATTTATAAGGTTAATCGTTTTCCCATCCGATTCCACCTAGTTCGCTTAACGAACTCAATAAAATCGGCACTCTTGATAATAGATAATATCTATCACACTATAGATACTTTAAATTTGACCCTAATTAATATCAGGAATAGCCTTGATTCAGATCAATTTTGAGTGTGGTTTTATTCTTGACTTGGTTTTGGTTTTCCATTCCCCAGTTAAAACGCTCCAGCGCTTAAAAAGTACGGTAGTGCTGTGCCCTTTTTAGGGAGTTCCCCCGTACATGTGACTCACAACGCAAGGTTAACAAGCCATTATGGATATCAAACAACTTAAATATCTCATCGCACTTGAACAGACCAAACACTTTGGTCAAGCCGCCGCATTGTGCCACATTACGCAGCCTACCTTGTCCATGAGAATCCGAAGCTTAGAGGAAGAACTCGATCTCGAATTAATCCAAAGAAGTCAACGATTTGAAGGGTTTACTGAAGCAGGAGAGCGCATTTTAGCTTGGGCAAAAACCGTCTTAGCCGCTCATGATGGATTGCAAGCTGAAGCCGCCAACTGCCGTGGTCAGTTGGTCGGCTCTCTTCGGCTTGGAATGGTGCCACTCGCCAGCCAAAACCCGATGCAATTGCTCAAACCATTAGCTCACCAGTTCCCTGAGTTACGCTTTCAAATACTCTCCATGACGACCGAACAGATCATAGACCAACTCAATCGCAATCAACTAGATTTGGGGATGTGTTATGTCGATCAAGTTAACACCGCTTACTTCGATGTTATCGAGCTCGACTCGACCAAACTTGGCGTTTTATTCGATGAGCGTCATTTTGATTTTGCCGAATCTGAAGTGTTGTGGGAGTCACTCAATAACATTCCGCTAGGGCTGCTTTCGAAGGGTATGCACTATCGCCACTCAATTGATCTTAGCTTTGTGAGTAAAGGGCTAGTTCCGCAAACCGTCATTGAAAGTAACTCCACCTTTCACTTGATCCAAGCAGTAACCAGTGGCCTTTGTTGCGCCATTATGCCGCTGAACTGTGGATTAGAAGAGTTGAACGATACGCTTCGCATTATCCCTATCGAAGAAGCCGCCGTTCACGCCCCGCTAGGTTTGTTAAAGCGAAAACAAGAACCCTTCTCCGCACTAACCGATCAGTGCTTCGCAGAAGCAAAAAACATATTCAATCGATAACAACAACCCACACGTCAATGTTTGGCATACATAACGGCTTATGAGGTGATTTCATGAGATGTACTACTCAATCTTATTTTGAACTGTCCGATTTCAATCAACCACCACCTCAACCAAGTGCGTTCAATTACCGAGAATTGATTGATGGCCGCCCAGTGCAACAAATGTCGCTGGCGAGTGAGTCAGCTTTAGCTATCAGCTATAACGGCATTAGCCAAGCGGTCATGATGGTGACGCCAGGCCATCTGGAAGACTTTGTGAAAGGGTTTAGCCTAAGCACAGGCATCGTCCACGACTTCAAAGAGATCAAAGACATTGAAGTTGGTGGCGATCACGAATCTCACTATGCGGAAGTGGAAATCAGCAACCGCGCTTTCTGGGCGTTAAAAACACAGCGCCGAAATCTTGCCGGCACAACCGGATGCGGCATTTGTGGTGTCGAGGCTCTGGAACAAGCTTTGCCTGATTTGGCGCCGCTGACACCGTCTCTTCCTCCGCGCTCCGATGTATTTGAAGGGCTGCGAGACAAAGTCGCACTGCATCAAGAAGCCGCACGTGAATCTGGCGCGTTACACGCCGCCTTATTTGCAGATTTACAAGGCAACATCAAGTTGTGCCGAGAGGATATCGGCCGCCACAACGCGCTAGATAAGTTGATTGGCGCATTAGCCAACAATCACATCGAGCCTCAAAGTGGCTTCGCTATCATGACAAGCCGTTGCAGCTTGGAGTTGATCCACAAAGCCGTTCGCGCGCGTATCCCCACTCTGGTTTGCTTATCTGCACCGACAGCGTTAACCGTCGAATGGGCAAGAAGAAACCATTTGAACCTAATTCACTTACCAAAACACGGCTCGCCGCGTCTATACAGCCCTGCGCCTTAACACGTCAACCTAGCCGAATTCCTAATATTTCTAACAGAGACCTCCGGGTTTCTGTTGTTTGCTTCTCATTCCCAATTGATACTTAGCGACAAGCCACTATTCTCTCCAACCAAACGTGCTCACCCCTTGTCTGCACTAAGCTTACGCATATTAACCCGCTTGCATTTGAACGCTTTCCAATCCGATAAGAACCCAGTCAAAAACCCATAGATTAGTAAGGATTTTGTGTGACTCTTTTCACGCTTTTCCGCCTTCCTAGGCATTTCTAGGAATTTTTCCTAGCCGATCTAGGCAACCATCTCATGTGCCTCACAAAACCACTCTCTAGAATTCCGCTCAGTCAAAGGTAACAAGAGCGCATAACGGTCTCCGTTGTGTTTCTAAAACAATTACAAGAGAGTTCATCATGTTAAAATTCCTCGAACAGGTGCGGAAGCCGACCCTCGATCTTCCTGTCGAAGTTAGAAGAAAGATGTGGTTTAAACCGTTTATCCAATCTTACTTGGTCGTATTCATCGGCTACCTAACCATGTACTTGATTCGTAAGAACTTCAATGTCGCGCAAAACGACATGATCTCAACTTACGGTTTGAGCATGACAGACCTAGGTCTTATTGGCCTTGGCTTCTCCATCACATACGGCATCGGTAAAACCGTTGTGTCTTACTACGCTGACGGTAAGAACACCAAGCAATTCCTCCCTTTTATGCTGATCCTTTCTGGTCTTGCAATGCTTGGTTTCAGCTTCAGCATGGGCGGCGGTAGTGCAAGCCTGTTCTTGATGGTGGCTTTCTACGCTCTGAGTGGTTTCTTCCAAAGTACTGGTGGCCCTTCTAGTTACTCAACCATTACAAAATGGACACCTCGTAACAAACGCGGCTCTTACCTAGGCTTGTGGAACATGTCACACAACGTTGGTGGTGCGGGCGCAGCGGGTGTTGCTCTTTTCGGTGCCAACTACCTATTCGACGGACACGTAATCGGCATGTTCGTGTTCCCTTCTATCATCGCGATCATCGTTGGTTTTATCGGTATGCGCTTTGGTAGCGACTCTCCAGAAGCTTACGGTCTAGGTAAAGTAGAAGAACTTTTCGATGAAGCAGTGAGTGAAGAAGACACCGCCGCTGAAGAAAACCAGATGACCAAAAAAGAAATCTTTGTTGAATACGTTCTTAAAAACAAAGTTATCTGGCTACTTTGCTTTGCCAACATCTTCCTTTACATCGTTCGTATCGGTATCGACCAATGGTCAACGGTATACGCGTACCAAGAACTTGGTCTGTCAAAAGAAACGGCAATCTCTGGCTTTACTCTATTCGAAGTCGGTGCGCTTGTGGGTACTTTGATGTGGGGTTACTTATCTGACTTAGCAAACGGTCGCCGCGCATTGGTTGCTTGTGTGTCTCTTGGTTTGATCATCGTATCGCTTGAGTTCTACCAACACGCCACTAGCGAGTTCATGTACTTAGCCTCTCTATTTGTATTGGGCTTCTTGGTGTTTGGTCCGCAACTTCTTATCGGTGTTGCCGCGGTTGGTTTTGTCCCTAAAAAAGCAATCAGTGTGGCTGACGGCGTAAAAGGTACATTCGCTTACCTAATCGGTGACAGCTTCGCGAAACTTGGTCTCGGTATGATTGCAGACGGTACACCAATCTTCGGTCTAACAGGCTGGAAAGGTACCTTCGCAGCCCTAGATACCTCCGCCATGATTTGTATTGTTTTGCTTGCTTTCGTTGCTATCGCGGAAGAGAAGAAGATTCGACACGCGAAGAAGCTTCAACTTGCACAAAACCAAGCCTAACTTCTCTGCGCGCTTTACTTCGGTAAAGCGCGCAAGATCATTAAAATGAGTTGATCAATTCAGTATCATTAAAGGTTTTTCTATTGGCTCCTGTTGGAGCTTATTGTTGTTAGTCGTCTGCTCTATTTGGTTGTAATAATGATTCATGTTGCTCTAGTTGATGATCACGTCATCGTGCGTTCAGGTTTCGCACAATTATTAAATTTAGAAAGTGCTATTACCGTTGTTGGTGAATTCGGCTCTGTCGCCGAAGCGCGAAAAGGCTTGCCTGCGGTACACCCTCATGTCGTCATCCTAGATATATCCATGCCAGATGAAAGCGGCTTAAACTTTCTTAGCGAAATACCAACTGGCATTGCCTGCGTGATGCTTAGCGTGCATGACTCCCCTGCGATGGTGGAAAAATCACTAAAGCTAGGTGCAAAAGGCTATCTTAGTAAACGCTGTAGCCCAGACGAACTTATTCAAGCCGTGAGAACCAGTGCTTCTGGCGGCTGTTACCTCACATCAGATATTGCACTTAAACTTGCAACGCCTAGCGACAACACCACCTCTCTATGCCAACTGACAAAACGTGAAAACGAGGTATGTCAGCTACTTGCGACCGGGTTGGATGTAAAGTCTGTCGCGGCAGAGCTTGGCTTGAGCCACAAGACCGTGCATGTGCATCGTGCGAATGCCATCGACAAACTCGGCGTGAAAAACAACGTTGAGCTCGCCAAACTATTTTCTCAAGAGTCCTTTTAATGCGAGCTTACGCTGTTACCACCATTTGCGGACTATTTGTTATGGCTTGCGCCTGGTTTTGCTTGTGGGTGATTGCCTATTACTTTGTCAATGATCCCGAGTTGGCGATCTTATTGTTTCCTTTCGCTTTACGATTAGGTGTCACCCTACACACTCGCACCGCTTATTGGCCGACGATTTACCTTTCGGAGTGGGGACTTTCCATCGCACTTGCGATGTTACTGGGTCAACCGCAGTGGCTTACCGTGCTGATTGCGAGCATTGCCAGTATCCCGGTCACACTGATTGCGAAAAAATACTACTACGGTGACCAAAACCGCCACTTAGCCGTGATGAGCGCAGTCATTATCATTAGCGCGTTTATTAATGTGATGGCCGTTGGTTTTCACGTTCCTTCGGTTTCCATGGTATGGCTGGCTAGCATTTCTGGAGGCTTGCTCGTGGTGCCTATGTGCTACTTGTTATGGAGTTATTTGTTCCAAAGTCGTTGGTCTCCGCTTAGCTCTCTCCTACTTAGTAATGCCGTTGTATTTCAGGTGCGTCATATCGTGCTTTATGCGCTGCTTTTGATCGGCAGTATTTTGGTGCAAACCAGTTTACCTGAAGAGCTAAAACGATTTGCGCCATTTTGTATGGCTATCCCAATCATCGTGTTGGCACTTCGTTACGGCTGGCAAGGAGCCCTGCTCGCCACCATGCTCAACAGCATTGCGCTGATTGCGGCTCGCAGCGGCGTATCAAATCTAGAAATCACCGATTTGTTATTATCTCTCTCGGCGCAAACCATTACTGGCATTATGCTCGGTTTAGGGGTTCAGAAACAAAAAGACCTCAATCACAAACTGCGCGGCGAACTTGCACGCAATCAGAATTTGTCTCGCCAGCTTATCAAAGCGGAAGAATCGGTAAGACGCGATATTGCGCGCGAGCTACATGACGAAATTGGACAGAACATCACAGCGATCCGCACACAAGCCAACATCATTAAGCGGGTAAATAACGCCGAAACAAGCGTGGGTTGCGCCGACATGATCGAAGGGCTTTCCCTCAACGTGTACGACACCACTAAGCGACTGTTAAGCAAGCTAAGACCAAAAATGCTGGATGATTTGGACTTGAAAGAATCCGTCGAGCAACTGACGCGAGAGATGGAATTTGCCAATCACGGAACGACTGTTCAACTGAACTGGCAAGGCGATTACACCAACTTGAGTGACACGCTCAAAGTCACCCTATTCCGTTTATGCCAAGAGTCATTGAATAACGCCGCCAAGTACGCAGGAGCGCAGTTGATCAATATTGAGCTGACAATTGGAGAAACGGCGGTGTCACTAATGATTCACGATGATGGTGTCGGCTTCAAAGTTCAGGACAGCATGAAAGGCATGGGCGTTCGCGGCATGCAAGAGCGTGTGCACGCGTTAGGTGGAAAAATGGTTATCTACTCCACCAGCGATCAAATGATCGGCACACAAATCAGCATTACTTTACCTAAGGTGTAACTCAAGATGTTTGGATTTTTACGTTCACCTAAATTTACTCAACCGAGTCTGAGCAACGAGCAAATCGACCAGCGTTACCGCCATTGGCGTTTGCACATTATGTTGGGGATGTACATCGGCTACGCAGGTTTCTACTTTACCCGTAAGACCTTTAACTACGCAGCACCAGCGATGATCACCGACCTTGGCTTAGATAAAGGCGACTTGGGTCTTATCGGTACACTTTTCTACATCACCTACGGCTGCTCGAAGTTTATTTCTGGCACGATTTCGGATCGCTCTAACCCTCGTTATTTCATGGGATTAGGATTGATTGCGACAGGTCTGGTCAATATCGCGTTCGGTTTTTCTAGCTCACTCGCGGCTTTCATTACTCTGTGGATCTTAAACGCCTGGTTCCAAGGCTGGGGCTGGCCTTCATGCTCCAAGCTGTTAACGACTTGGTATTCACGTTCCGAGCGTGGCTTCTTATGGGCGATTTGGAACACCGCACACAACGTTGGTGGCGCGCTGATCCCTATTTTGGTGGGTTATTTAACGTTGCACTACAGCTGGCGTGAAGGCTTTATTCTACCCGGCATCATCGGGGTATTACTCGGTCTATTCGTTTGTTGGCGATTGCGCGACAAACCCACAACAATGGGCTTACCAAGTGTCGGACAATGGCGCAACGACGCACTAGAACTTGCGCAAGAAAATTACGGACGTGGCCTCACCTACCGCGAAATTCTGAAATCGTACGTATTTAACAACAAATACATCTGGCTACTCGCGTTCAGTTATGTGTTGGTTTACATCGTCCGAACCGCAATCAATGACTGGGGAAACCTGTACTTGACCGAGCAGCATCACTATAGCCTGATTAACGCCAACGCTGCTCTGTCGATGTTTGAAATCGGCGGTTTTGTTGGTTCATTGGTTGCGGGTTGGGGCTCAGACAAACTCTTTGGCGGTAACCGTGGGCCAATGAACTTGCTGTTCGCTATTGGGATTTTCTTATCTGTCTCCGCGCTTTGGCTAATGCCTCTGACCAACTTTGCATTCCAAGCGGCGGGATTGTTCTCCATCGGCTTCTTTGTCTTTGGGCCACAAATGCTGCTCGGTATGGCAGCGGCTGAGTGCTCTCACAAAGATTCTGCCGGCGCGGCAACAGGATTCGTGGGCTTGTTCGCCTACATGGGCGCAGCATTGTCAGGTTACCCACTGGCATTAATTCTTGAAGAATATCATTGGACGGGTTTCTTCATCACTATTTCAGTTTGTGCAGCCGTCATTGGCCTTTTGTTGCTGCCATTTTTGCAAGCGCAGCCATCACGAAAACCTCTCGAACCAAAGCCTCGGTTGTAAATCGACTTATCGCCCTTAGGGCAAATTGGCGAGTGACCTAACCGCGCTCGCCCTCCTTATTTAACGTATCTCTGCTCAATTTTTCTTCCGATTCAGTTCGGAGGGTTAACTATGGGAAAAATTCATGAATTTGAACACTATTTCATCGCATAGCTTCTTTCAAATGAACAACAAAATCCAAAACTACGCTTGGGGAAGCACCTCTTCTATTCACGATTTGTTTGGCTTTTCTAACGAAACGAATGAGCCTCAAGCAGAAGTATGGATGGGTACTCACCCAAACGGCTGCTCTGAAGTTCAGATTGAGCAAAACACGCTGCCTTTGTCTGAACTGATCAAACAAAACCAACCCGCTTACTTATCAGCAGAAACCGCAGCGAAATTTGGCGACCTGCCCTTTCTGTTTAAGATCTTAGCGGCCGAACATGCACTGTCGATTCAAGTTCACCCAAGCAAACAAGATGCCGAAATAGGCTTCGAAAAAGAACAAAGTGCCGGGATCCCACTAAACGCAAGCCATCGTAACTACAAGGATCCAAACCACAAACCTGAGTTGGTGTACGCGCTGACAAGTTACCAAGCCATGAACGGTTTTCGCTCGTATGCCGAGATTATTGAGGCATTTAGCCTTTGCGATATCGATGAGCTACGCACACCGCTAGATGCATTCAAACGCGAAATCAACTCACAAGGTTTACGCGATTTCTTTGTGCACATTCTTACCATGGAAGGAGAAACAAAAGAGCGAGCACTGAAACAGCTTCTTGCCCACGCTTCACGTCAATCGGAGCAAGGCGCTGACAGCGACGTTTTCCAGCTCATCTTGGATCTATCCACTCAATACCCTGGCGATGTCGGCTTGTTTGCGCCATTACTGTTGAATGTCATCACGCTGCAACCTGGCGAAGCGATGTTCCTGAGCGCAAGAACGCCACACGCTTACATTAAAGGTACGGGATTAGAGATCATGGCGAACTCAGATAACGTTTTGCGTGCAGGACTCACGCCGAAACATATGGATGTTGAAGAACTGGTTAAATGCACAGATTTTGTGCCTAAGCCGTTTAACAGCCTTGTTCTTAAACCCAATGCCAATGGTTGCCAAAGCCTTTATCCGGTCCCAGTGGCAGACTTTAGTTTCAGCATTATTAACCAACCGAACAATGAAGTGGTTGATGCCAATAGCGCAGAGATTTTGATGGCGATTGATGCCGACCTGACACTCATCAGTGATAACGGTGAGACATTAACCGCCGCGAAAGGACAGTCTGTATTTGTTCCTGCTTACGTTGGCCATTACCGTATTCAAAGTGCAGGACGTGTGGCTCGCGCCTTTAACTAACTTCTGAATAACGGATTCAAGCTAACGTCTGACCCAAGGGACTGGGTTAGACAATTTATTCCTCTCATAGATTGAGCCTGTCCGGTTTTAAGACACGCATTCTTACACCTTATCGACTCAAAGCCGCTGCGGTCTAAACCATCTAAGTTTTCTGAGAACCATAGATTCCTCTATTCACTGCAACATTCATTGTCAAAACCCATTTATTTCCGGTAAATTCGCCGCTCCAATATAAAATCACTTGGATAATAAAGGCGCTTGCACAGTGGTATTTGTTGCAAAACGTATAATCAACGTTGTAATCAAAGCCCCAATCACTACAATCTCTGGTTCGATTTTTCAGTTAACGTTTGTATGCCGAAGTTAAACCAAGATAACCCTGTTCAAAGCTCCGCCCTTTCCGATATCGAAACCAGCAGTAAGATTCAATCGGCATTAGAACCGAAGTTTCACAAGCCAGAGAAACGTCTCTGCTTAAGCCCTGGCCTGTCGGATAAGCATTTGGCGCGCCGTTGGCAAGTATTGGAACACGTGACCAATAAAGATCATATCCTTGATCCTTTCACGCAGTCACATTGCGACGCTTACTCCAACAACATCGAGCACTTCATTGGTACTGTCAATGTGCCGGTCGGCATCGCAGGCCCTTTGCGCGTCAATGGTTTGTATGCGAACGATGACTTTTTGGTTCCGCTCGCAACGACAGAAGCCGCGTTAGTCGCTTCCTACAACCGTGGCGCAAATCTTATTACCGCCGCTGGTGGCGCGAGCGCATTGTTGCTGAGTGAAGGGGTGAGCCGAACGCCAGTGTTCGCCTTTAATAACCTTGCCGACGCTGGCCAGTTCGTCAGTTGGGTTGTGACCCAGTTTGACGCATTTCGACAAATTGCGGAATCCACCACCTCACATGGCAAACTCAAAGACATCAATGTAAATATCGAAGGAAACCATGTTTATTTGGTCTTTGAATACGTGACTGGTGACGCTTCCGGACAAAACATGGTGACCATCGCAACAAACGAAGTGTTCCATCATATTTTGGCGACCAGCCCAATCAAACCAACTCAAGCATTCTTGGATGGCAACTTATCAGGTGACAAAAAACCAAACGCGCACACGCTGCGCTCGGTACGAGGTAAAAAAGTATCCGCCGAAGTGACCATTCCTGCTGAGTTAGTGGAAAAATATCTGCATACGACGCCGGAGTCTATGGTCCAATTTGGCAAAATGACCACAGTGGGCGGTTTACTCAGCGGGACAATTGGCGTCAACGCGCATTACGCAAACGCCCTTGCCGCGCTGTACATTGCTTGTGGTCAAGATGCCGCTTGCGTTGCAGAGTCTGCCATTGGAATCACTCGTATGGATGTGGACGCTCAAGGCAACTTGTACGCGTGCGTGACCTTGCCAAACATCATGGTGGGAACGGTTGGCGGTGGTACTGGCCTTCCAACGCAAAAAGCATGTTTGGATATTTTGGGTTTGCACGGCAACGGCAAAGCGAAAGCGTTAGCCGAAGTCGCAGCTGCGCTTTGTCTGGCTGGCGAACTCTCGATTGTTGGCGCATTTTGTGCCGATCACTTTTCTCGTGCTCACCATAAGCTTGCCCGAAAATAACCTTTGTTGCTTTGTACAAGAGAACATCCGTGTGGTTTTCTCTTGTGCAAACCAATGGACTTTATTTATTGGCTCAATAATTTCTTGAAACTAACTTAAGCCTTAACAAACATACCAATCTCTTGTTAACAGTACTTTAGCTGTCCCCCTTCTATATCCATTGCGATATCTCTGCTTGTTACTCTTCATTGGCCATATTTAATATCAGTATCTTAGAAAAAATAGCATCAAAAACTTCTAGCACTATAGTACCAAATTCATCGTTTGAGTTTTTTGTTCACCACTTATAGCTACTATACTCGCCTATGCAGCTGCTTGATTTTCATAAATTTACTAAACAGCTCAAAAGAGCTTAATAACTCCCGTTAAATGGACTTAAATCGTTACTTCCGGTAAGCGAGTTAACTATGAGACGTCAGAAGCTAAATAAAATCTCTGCTTGGGTACTAGGATTGGCTATCTTATTGCTGAGCCATGTGCCTAATGTATCAGCACAAATACAGCAATCCCCATCCGATCAAACCGTTGCGCGTTTTCTCTATCAAACCTCTTTTGGACCAACACCTGCATTAATTAATGAGGTTAGGGAAAACGGGTTAGAGGATTGGATACAGAAACAAATCAACCTGCCAGCAACCTACCATCAACCACTTTATCAAACGCCTTTTTCTAAAGGCCTACAGTCAAACCGAGAAAATGCTTGGTATCAAATTGTTGTTACTGCTGAAGATCAGCTCAGACAGCGAATGGCTTATGCATTGAGTCAGATCGTAGTCGTTTCTCGTTATGGCGGCGTTCTTTCCAGCAAACCTACAGGGTTAGTGAATTACTACGATCTGTTGGTTGAGCATGCGTTTGGCAACTACCGAGACCTGTTGTATGACGTTTCCATCCATCCAGTCATGGGGAGCTATTTGTCTATGCTCGGTAGTGCAAAAGAAAATAGTGCGACAGGAACGCTTCCCGATGAGAACTTTGCTCGAGAGTTAATGCAGTTATTCACTATCGGTTTGTATGAACTCAATTTAGATGGCAGTAAAAAGCTAAACCACGCAACAGGCAAACCTATCCCCACATACAATCAAACTGATATTCAAGAGCTCGCGCGAGCATTAACTGGATGGAAAAATTCCGACATCGCATTCGTGAAACCGATGCGAGTTATCAGTCAAAGACACGACACCGGCGAGAAGCGATTTCTAGGGAACGTGATCCCATCGGGTCTAACCGCACAAGAAGAGCTTTCAAAAGTGATTGATGTGTTGATGTCTCACCCAAATGTTGCTCCATTTGTTTCAAAGTTACTTATCCAACGTTTGGTCAGTTCAAATCCAAGCCCAGAGTACGTCGCGCGTGTTGCTACGATATTTAACAACAATGGGGAAGGAGAAAAAGGCGATCTAACCGCCGTTGTTCGAGCCATATTGCTAGACCCTGAAGCATTAGGGATGACGGATACCCCGCCTATAAAAGTGAAAGAACCGATACTGGTCCTGACTAATTTTCATCGAGCATCAGGTTTTACGGTTAAAGGATCACGTTACGAAGACGCAACAACGATGATGAACATCGCTAATCAAGGGCCGCTTCGTTCTCCTTCCGTGTTTAATTTTTACTCTCCAGACTATCAGCCGTCTAACGAGTTTACGGAGTCTGGTATTAACTCTCCAGAGTATGAACTTCTCAATTGGTCTGTTTATACCGATTTGGTCAACTATATGTTAACCAGCACTCGTAGAGGAGGTGGTGATTCCTACCACTTCGATCTTAACGAGTTTTATCTTCTTCTGGACGATCACCGTGCCTTAGTCGAATTGGTTAACGAGCGTTTCTTTGCTGGAACGGCTTCTGCTGAATTGAAAGAGCTTATGCTCACCGCCCTGAATAATTATCGTGGGGACTATGTGCCAACAACAAAACTCGCTCTAGTGATATTTACCGCCATTTCTGGCGACGAATTCTATATTCAGGATTAGGAGTGAATTATGGATATTTCACGACGACATTTTATACAAAGCACGCTATCGATGGGCGCACTAGCCTCTCTTAGTCTGCCAGGTTACTCTCTCGCAGCGCCATCCAATGACTTTCGAGCATTAATATGTGTGTATTTAGCAGGCGGAAACGACGCATTCAACACCATACTGCCATTATCGGAGGCGCACTATCATCAATATTCCAAAGTCAGAGGGCCACTCTCTGTCGCCAAAGAAGACATACTCCCTATCAATTTGAGTGCTGTCGATAGCTCAAATCACCCAGTGAAGCTCGGCTTACACCCAAAGTTAAATGCGTTAACTTCCGTTTTCGAACAAGGCGATGCCAGCATCGTGCTCAATAGTGGCATTCTCAACCATCCCGTCACCAAACAAGCTATTGAGCAAGGTGAAGCATCACTACCCGAGCAACTGTTTTCTCATAATTCTCAAACAGACGCTTGGTTACTTGGTGGAATGAGCGAGTCTAAAAATCTTGGTTGGGCTGGCAGAATGTTGGATGTATTAAACTCTGAATCAGAAATAACACCGCTATACAGTGTGCATGGCAACTCGCTTTGGTTACGGGCAATGGAACACCGCCAAACCGTCCTGAAAAAAGATCGTGCAGTTCAGCTTACCGCGATTGATAACCCGCTATACAAGGGGATCTATGATCGCCTTCTCTCTCATCAAACTGACAATCCATTTAATGGTCATTTTAATTTGATGGTTGATGAGTCGATGGTAATGAGCAGTGTACTGAGCGAGCAACTCAACCACATTGCTGACGAGCCGCTGTTTACGTCATCGACGCTCGGCAAGCAGATGCAAACCGTGTACAAATTGATAGCAAGCCAAGATGTCCTGAAGCAGCAACGACAAGTCTTTTTCGTTAAACACTCTGGGTACGACCTGCACGATTCGCAATTGGCACGTCATCCAGTGCTACTTGAGGATCTCGCGACAAACCTTTTAGCAATGTATCGTGCGGTCGAACGGTTAGGGCTAAACAAGCAAGTCACCTCTTTCACTATGTCTGACTTCGGTCGACGGATGATGAGCAACGGAAATGGTACCGATCATGGCTGGGGTGGCCATCAACTATTAATTGGAGGCGCGGTAAATGGGAAACAACCTATCGGTACATGGCCGGAACTAATACTGGGCGGAAACGATGATTACTCTCAAGGCCGACTCATACCCAAAATTGCCGCTGATCAAGTTGGTTCAACACTAGCGCAGTGGATGGGCGTGAGTGATAACGCTGCACTGGAATATGTGTTCCCGAACATCCGTAATTTTACTCATTCAAACCTAGGTTTTATGGCTTAAGATATTTTACAGGTTAGCTGTAGAACGCATCATCAAATAAGGGAGCCTCGCGCTCCCTTACTCATCTTATGTTTGCAGAGTGTCCGTTACACCTCGTCGCGACGGCGTTCGTTACACAGCTTAATGGCACGCTCAAGTAATTCTAACGCGGATTGCTCACATTCAGGCAGAACCGCATCACTTTCAGAAACTGGCGTTACGCGGTCACCCCATTTCAATACTGCCGCACCCCATGTCAAACCTGCACCAAACGCAGCTAGAAGCATATTATCACCTGGGTTAACTCGACCTTGCTCTACCGCTTCACACAATGCAATTGGCACCGTCGCAGCTGAAGTATTGCCATAGTTTTGAATGTTAACAAACGCTTTGTCGTGTGGAATTCCAGACAGGTCACACAAGGTTTGAATAATACGAATATTCGCTTGATGCGGAATCACAACATCGATTTGTTCCGTCGTTAACTGTGATGTTTTCAGTACGGTTTTCGCAGCTAGCCCCATGCCTTTTACTGCACGTTTGAAAATTTCTTGTCCTACAAAGTTGAAATCCCAGTAACCGTTGTCTTCCGCAAAGCGATCCATACAAGTACCAAACTTTGGTACGGACAGAATATCGCGGCCTTTTGCGTCACAACCGATTTGAGACTGTAGTAAACCCGTTTCTTTTTCCGTTCTTGATAACACAACGGCGCCCGCACCATCACCAAATAGAACAGCGGTATCTCGCATTGCCCAATCGATGTAGAAAGACAATCTTTCCGCACCAATAATGATCGCGTTACGATAGTTACCTGATTGAATCAAACGTGTGCCCGTTTCTAGGCCATAGACAAATCCCGTACATGCGGCATTTAAGTCAAAGGCAGCGGCTGCACGAATACCTAGGTTCTGCTGTACCTTAGACGCGATATTTGGAATCAATGAATCTGGTGAACAAGTCGCCACAATGATTAAATCCACGTCTGTTGCATCGACGCCTGCTCGAGCTAATGCATGTTTAGCAGCAACGGTCGCCATGTCTGACGTGTTTACATGACTAATACGGCGGTTTTCGATACCAGTGCGGGTACGAATCCACTCATCGGAAGTATCGAGGAAAGTGCTAAGATCATCGTTAGAGAGCACGGCTGGCGGAACACATTTCCCCCAACCTGTAATTTCAGCGTAGTAATTTGTCATCGCAGACCTATTTATTGTTGTATTTTAATAAAATTTCTTAGAACCTTAGGCTCAAATACAAACCTGCGCTGCGTTATTTCGGCAGGTTAAAAAATAAGTATACAAATAATGAGGCTGACTGGTAAGTCATGTTTTCATCAATACGTAATAAAGGAAGAAGTCATGTCATCGTTTAAAACTCGCTGCCCTTCGTGCGGCGGTCTAAATCGTGTCCCTAATGAGCGCGTTGCCGAATCTGCAACTTGCGGTAAATGTAAAAGTGCACTTTTAGACGGCTCGCCTATCGAAGGTACACAAGATAACTTTTCTGCTCTATTACAAAGTGATATGCCTGTTGTAGTAGATTTTTGGGCCCCATGGTGCAACCCGTGCGTTGGTTTTGCTCCTGTTTTCTCTGATGTTGCTCATGAGCAAGCCGGAACAGCTCGTTTTGTTAAGATTGATACCGAAGCTCAACAACAACTTGCGGCGCAATTTGGTATTCGCAGTATTCCTACCATTATGGTTTTCAAGAATGGTCAACGCGTTGATATGATCAATGGTGCGTTACCTAAAACTCAATTCGATCAATGGTTAAATCAAGCACTTACTAAATAATCTTCCACGCCAACCTTGTTTGTAGGTTGGCGTTTTTATGCAACTTATCAACCTATCTAGTTAACAAATATTATTTGTCGAAACGACTTAAATTTATCATTTTACTTGCCTAACTATTAGCCTCATATTCGCGCCGAATAACCCTTAGATTTCATTTAACTTATAGGCGCAAAACAGTGGAAAACACAGTCGTTCCTGCAGCATCACCACGAGTTACAGTTCCAGTCGTCGCACTGTCTCTTTATGCGGTGGCTTCGGGCTATTTAATGAGCTTGATCCCTCTCATGCTCGGTGAATACAACATCTCAGCAGATTACGCGAGTTGGTTGGCGAGTGTGTTTTATGGCGGCTTATTAACCGGTGCTATTTTTATTGAACGTATCGTACGTCAAGTTGGTCACCGTAACGCGTTTATTGGTTGCTTGGCCGTATTTTCGCTAACTATCGTCACACTACCCGTGTTTGCTAACGGATTGATGTGGCTTGCCGCTCGCTTTATTGCGGGTATCGCGGTTGCTGGTGTTTTTGTCATTGTTGAGTCTTGGCTAATGTCTGGAGACGAAGCATCGCGTGCGAAACGTTTGAGCTTGTACATGCTATCGCTTTATGGTGGTTCAGCATTAGGCCAGTTTGGTATTGGCGTGCTTGGCGTAAGTGGCGGCGTTCCGTTTATTGCGATCACGACGTTGATCCTAATGGCGATGCTGGTGCTAATGTTCATTGAGTGTGAGCAGCCAAACAGCCATGAATCAACCGCTTTATCATTTAAGCAAATTGCCAAACTAAACCATGCAGCAATTATTGGTTGTGTTGTTTCAGGTTTGACCTTAGGTGCGATCTACGGATTAATGCCAGTTGAGTTAACTAACCGTAAAATTAGCCATCAAGACATTGGTACATTGATGGCGCTAGTGATTCTAGGTGGCATGCTAGTTCAACCAATGGTGACCGCGTTAAACAAATACATGAGCCGCACAGTGCTAATGGCGTTTTTCTGTATTTTGGGTATTTTTTCGATCGGTATGACCTTTATTTCCTCGTCAGCCGTGGTATTGGCTGCTGCATTATTCTTTTTAGGTGCAGCTACTTTTGCCTTGTACCCGATAGCAATCAACTTAGGTTGCGAAGGACTTGATGAACGCTTTATTGTCTCTGCGACACAAGTCATGCTGTTTAGCTACAGCACCGGCTCTGTTGCTGGTCCAGTTGTCGCTGATAAATTTATGGGCCAAGAACACGGCTTACTAGGCTACTTGTTTGCCGCTTTGGTTGCGACTGGCGTATACATGCTACTTGCTGCGAGCAAAACCAAGCAGCGTATGGCCGCTGGCCTCTAATCACGCCGCTTCTACTCAACGAACTCAACGAAAACGAGGGCATGTCGCCCTCGTTTTTTTATTCTTCGCATTTTTGTTTAGATAAACGCTTGTGACGGTTTGACGCGTTCGCTGCAGGCTCTTCCGGTACCATGCGCTTTTCATGAAGCAAATGACGAACCGCCAAGATGGGATGTTTCAGTAACATTCTAGGGCCAGAGTAACGCATGACCAAACGCATTTGTTCTTTCGGCTCTGGTTTGTAGCAGTGAATCGGACATTTATTACACGTCGGTTTATTCTCTCCATAAGGACAGCGGTCGAGGCGCACTTCTGCGTATTCAAGCAGCTCACGACATTCTGAGCATAAGTCACGTTTTGTTCCATGATGGTCATGACAGTAAACCTCTACCATGGCTTTTACTGTCTTAAATTCAGTGGCGAGTTTGCCAAGTAAAATATCGCTCATGCGCTATCCAAAAATCACAACATCATTGTGTAAAGTTCTAACGTGCGGCCATTATCATATTGCTGCTCAACTCGTTCAAACTCAAAGCCCAGTTTTTTGAGCAAACTTATACTACGAATATTGTCATTGTTGGTGATGGCAACCAAATTATCGAGTTTCATTTCCTCTCTAGCGTATTCCAGCACTGCGGTTGCAGACTCCGTTCCGTAGCCGAAGCCATAAGCGGAAGGTAAAAATCCATATCCGAGATCATAGTGTTGTAATGTGTCACGTTTAACCAACCCACAAACCCCGATGGGTTGCCCATCTTCTTTCTTCTCTACAACGAGTAAACTCACGCCTTTAATTTGTTGCATGCGTAGCATGTTTTCTTTTATGTAACGCGCCGCTTCATATTCGGTACGAATTTGTTTGTCTCCGACAAAACGGTAGAAGTCTGGGTGGTTATAAAGTTCTAGTATAAATGGTGCATCATCTACACTCACAAGACGCAGTATCAAACGTTCGGTGTACAGTATTTTCATTTGGGCTCCATTAAAACGCGATAGATGATTGGACATAGGAACGTACTTGAATTTTGCGACCGATACCGGCGCTTATTTAGTTGTAACTTGATAAAAAAGTAACTATCCTGCCTCGCTAAATTAAAGGACCACCACCATGAACCGCAAGAAGAAAATCAATCAGATCTTGAAAGCGAAGCAGAAGAAGCATAACGCTAAGCTACATAAGAGCAATAAGCCGCGTTATATCTCCAAAGCTGAACGCGCGAAAATGGAAGCTGAAGAACAAAACCAAACTTCAGAACACACGGAAAACGTTGTAGACACAGCGCAGACAGATCAAGCCTAAAAGAAAAGCCGCTTCAAGCGGCTTTTTTGATATTCGGAGAGAGTTAGCTTTAGTATTCGACACTGTAGTTCAGTGTGAATGTGCGACCTCTTCCTTTGTAGTCGTACGCTGCTGCATCGTAGTGTGCTGCATAAAGAATCTGCGCACGTTGTCCCCAAGCGGTTGTGTAGTCTTCGTCAAATAGGTTTTGAATACCAAAACCTAACTGCCCGATAGGTAGTGTTACGTTACCAAGAAGATCAAACGTAGTGTATCCATCTAGTTTATTGTTTGCGTCATCTTCGTAATCAAACATCGTCTGGCTTTGTAAACGTACTGAATAGCTATCCTGATAGTAAGCCGCCCACGCGTTCGCTTTTGATGTACTTGCTTTACCCGCACTTAGATCTTCCCACTTACCGTTGGTTTTAAGCTCAGAAACCACATAGTGACCTGATGCACCTAACAAAATATCACGGTTTACCCAGTAGTTAATGTTTGCTTCGGCACCGTATACACGTTGCTCGTCATCAACATTGGTGATTAGGAGCGTCTTCTTGTCATACTTGATTGAGTTATCCGAAACCGAGTAGTAACCCGCCGCTTGCAGTGCGACAGTATCCGTATCTAATCGGTAACCAATTTCATAGCTGTCCGTTTTGATGCCCGACATTTTTGAGTCAGATACATTAATGCTATTGTTCAACGCGTAGTGACCATTTGCATCCGCGGCATCGTAGCTACCTTGGCCGTAGTACTTTGCAGGATCAGCGAGTTCGAAACCTTGAGAGAAGTTCGCCCAAAGCTGAGATTCATCGTTAAGCTGATAAATGGTGCCCAAATTAAATAAGCTCACAGAGTAGTCAGTGCTGCCACCTGGTACCGCATCCGCTGATACACCATTACCCGATGCGATCTTCTTTTGTATACTATAGGCAACAAAATCATCAATCTTATTGTCCATGTATTGGTAGCGGTAGCCTGCTTGTACTGACCAATCTTGATTGATTTGGTAATCCCCCTGGACAAACATTGCGTAAGACGCCACATCAACATCAGGGTAACGCCCCACTTCGGCATAGGTTCGATTAATTAAGTTCCCAGAGCTGTTCGCAATGGTTGGATCGAACAGAGCCTGGTTACTTTCAAAACGGTCTAAGTACGCATCGACACCATAAACAAGTTTGAATGACTCCCAGCTTTTAGCTAACGCTAAGCGCCCAGCAAAAACTTCTGTTTTTTGTTGAGAGGCACTTTGGTAATAAGGAGTAAAGGTTTGGTCTTCACTACGGTAAGATAACTCGCCTATCAGTTGATGACCGAATACGCTGTCGTGAGCGTAGTTCGCACTTAAGAGAACTCGCTCTGTACCATGTTCACGGTCGGAATCGAACCCCTCTCGTACATCAACAAATTTATTGTTAACAATGTACAAACCGTATGGCGAATCTTGCTGGCTGTCATAGTATTGTGCGACAAGGTTTAACTTGCTGGCATCGGAGATTTGAATCTCGGTCGATCCCATAACATCGAGCGTTGAATTATACTGCAAAGAGCCCTGTGAAATGTCTGGGGTGACAATGTCGCCATTTGCGTCAAATGCACCTTGTGTCTCGGTGTACACAACCGAACCTCTAGCGGTAATTCGCTCATTACCACCCGAGATAGACTGAGCGAGTTTGTAATCAAAGTCATCGCTGCTATTAAAACCTGTAGTGCCACTCACGTAGGATTCAAACGACAAGTCATCCGAGTACGCTTTCTTGGTGATAATGTTAATAACACCACCAGTAGCGCCTGCCCCATAAATGGAGGTTGCACCAGATAGTACTTCAATTCGCTCGATGTTGAATGGGTCTATTGCGTCTAACTGACGACTAATCGGGCGAGAAGACTGTAACGAGACACCATCAATCATTACCAACATTGCTCTACCGCGAAGGTTCTGACCATAGTTAGTTCGACCACCGGTGCCGACGTCTAAAGAAGGGATGGTTGCAGAAAGAATATCACCCAGTGTCTTGCCCGCACGATATTGCTGAGCAATCTCTTCTTGGCCAACAAACCAAACCGTTCCTGGAATATCGGAGATCGATTTCGGCATCACACTGCCTACAACAACCAATTGCTCATCGTTCGGAGTCGATGTTTGTTGAAGATCTTCTGCTGCTATTGAGCTAACTGCGTATCCACTGCTCATCGCAAGTACGATGAGATTGAAAGAAAACGTCCTTTTCATCATTGTATTTATCTTTTTGTTGTCAACAAGAGCGTGCAATGATACTTATTCTCACTCTCAAATCGAGCACTGTTACACAAGTTAAATAAATGTTGATTAAGAACCTTCTTGCTCATAAGCTGTCGATTTTTCTCTAAACGAGGACAATCTGCACAAAGCTTTCTGCCTTCACACTTATAGACTAAACAACAACTTTTTCTTACTAACTTTAGCGGCTGATCAGATTCCGTCTCATGAAGTGAGCGGCTATTATCAACATCCAAACCCATTGCGCTTAGCCACAAGACCGCATGCTCCTGAAGTGTCGAGTTAGTCATTTGCGGAAAGCGCTGTTGGAGACGAATTAAACAAGCCATGATTCCGTCCGACATCAATTGATGAGTGAAGCCAGGACGAATGCGTGTCCATTGACTCATCTCTTGTTGATAGAAGTCGAACAGTTCTCGGATTTGACGCCCCGCCTCTTTTATCAACGCTTCTGGCTCGCCATGTATATGCGCTTCGTCGGCGAATCGGTACCCAGAAACAAAACAAGGTTTGAGGTGCTGCGCTATCTCGCGAATGTTTGGCAACGTGTGGTAACCGTAAATAGAGATGAATGCGACATAAACTGGCTGCCAACAAAGTAAATCCCACGTTCTTGTCAACCAATATGCTTTTCCCGCTTCCGGATGAGCCTCCGAGATTTGCTGGTAAAGGCCTTGGATGATCGGGTTGATATCATTCTCGATATGGATAGCTTCTTGCCCTATCTCGCCGATATCACCGTGTAGGTAAGGTGTAATCTCACTCGAAGTTTGAAACAGTTGCGGGAAAAATTGCTCAGACATGATGGCTTATTGTTGGTGTAGTCATTCTGACACCTTTATACCCAAGCACCAATCGCAATGCAAACTATTATCCTTTGCGTTTTCATAACAAAGAAACACTCTTAGGGTTAGTCATGACTGTATTTCCGAGTTCTGTGAAGCTGTAAGGTCTGGTTAAGTATGCGATGAATAGCAACAAACTCTTAAACCTCTTCGCATTTAGCGCTGACATGACCGCAAAAATACACAGCATAAAAACACCCTAATAAAACTGTGTTAACAGTTTCCCTGTGTAGCGTGAGTTATTGCCAATAATTGAATATTGCTGTTTCTTATCCAGCGGATTGTGAACAACATGAAGTATTTTCTTTCTGAATATCGAGACAATACAAAGAGGTAATTTGGCTATGTAGCCCTCTGTTTTGAATAAGGAAATCCACATGTTGTATCTTGAGTTTCTATTTTTGCTCGTGATGCTGTATATCGGCTCACGTTATGGTGGTATAGGCCTTGGTGTCGTATCCGGAATTGGCTTGGTGATTGAAGTATTCATCTTTAAGATGCCGCCAACCTCTCCTCCTGTCACCGTCATGTTGATCATTTTAGCGGTAGTAACATGTGCTTCCATTCTTGAAGCCGCTGGCGGTTTGAAATACATGCTGCAAGTTGCCGAGCGTGTGCTTCGTAAGAACCCAAAACGCGTCACCCTTATTGCTCCTTTCGTGACTTACTTTATGACCTTCCTGCTTGGTACTGGCCACGCGGTTTACTCCATTATGCCAATCATTGGCGACGTTGCATTGAAAAACGGCATTCGTCCAGAGCGTCCTATGGCTGCCGCTTCTGTCGCCTCTCAAATCGCAATCACAGCCTCGCCAATTTCAGCGGCCGTAGTTTACTACTTGGCGCAACTCTCTGATATTCAACACGAGATCACTCTGCTCTCAATTCTGCTCGTTACTGTACCTGCAACCTTATTCGGTACGTTGTTGATGTCACTTTACAGCCTAAAGCGTGGTAAAGAGCTAGACGACGATGAAGAATACCAAGAGCGTTTGAAAGATCCTGTGTGGCGCGAAAAGATCCTCAACACAACTGCGACGTCTCTTGATGAAGTACTACCAACAAGTGCTCGTAACTCTGTATTGCTGTTCATTGCATCGATCTTGGTTATCGTCGTTATCGCGATGTGGCCAGACATTCGTACCATCGTAGATGGCTCGAAGCCAATCAGCATGGCAGTTGTGATTCAAATGATGATGCTTTGCTTCGGCGGTATCATTTTGCTTGCGACCAAAACTGACCCGCGCGACGTACCAAATGGGGTGGTATTTAAATCTGGTATGGTGGCGGCGATTGCTATCTTCGGTATTGCATGGATGTCAGATACCTACTTCCAGTACGCTATGCCTCAATTTAAATCTGGCATCGTAGAGATGGTAACCAACTATCCTTGGACATTCGCGCTTGCATTATTCATTGTGTCGGTTGTGGTGAACTCTCAAGCTGCAACGGCTCGCATGATGCTGCCTGTTGGTCTCGGCTTAGGTTTGGAACCTGCGCTGCTTATCGGCTTGATGCCAGCGGTATACGGCTACTTCTTTATTCCCAACTACCCTTCAGATATCGCGACTGTGAACTTCGATACCTCGGGCACAACTAAGATTGGTAAGTGGTACTTCAACCACTCATTCATGTCTGTGGGCTTAATCGGCGTGATTGGTGCGTGTTGCTTGGGTTACTTGCTAGGGCAAATGATCATTCCTTCGTAACTAGCCAAATCAACGATAAATTAGAGGCGAGTCATTGTACGTTTCGTACAGCCTGAGTGACTCGCCTTTCTTTATTGCACTATTCACTACAGCAAGAAATCGTCATCAATCGCGACAAAATTGTCGGCACAATCAATCAGAGTTTGAGATGTAAGTTTAGGTACACCATAAACGGTCACCGTTTTATTGAAGCGCTGCTGAATTCTCTCTACTAGCAGACTAAAGTCTCCATCTCCCGAAACTAGAATCACTTCCTCAACTTCGGGAGCAATTTCAATTGCATCGAGAGTAATACCCACATCCCAATCGCCTTTCGAGCTGCCATCACGACGCTGGATGTAGGGTTTAAGCATCACCTCAAATCCAACACCGCGTAAAATGTGATGAAACTGACGTTGTTTTGGATCGTTACTCGCGATGGCATAAGCACGAGCACTTACCACCTCTTTCCCTTGTGTGGCGACATACCAAAACTGGTTGTAATCAAAATTGCTTCGATACGCTTCGCGACAGGTGTAATACACATTCTGTACATCAACCAAAATGGCGATTTTTTGTTTGCTTTCCGAACTCATCTATTTCTACGCTCAATTTATTTGCTGCCTACCCTATGCCAGTTTTGGAAAAAGCACAATGAGCCAATTCCACTAAACTTAACGTATAAAAAGTTATTTGGGTTTCTAGGGGAACTGTCATGGGCGGAAAGTTACTAGTGATACTGCTTTCTTGTATCTTGTCATCGACAGCATTTGGTTATCCAGCGCACTCCAAATACTGGCCACATAGAAGCGTGCTCTACTTTGCGCCAGAAAATGATGAATACGTCAAACAATTCTTGCTAGAAACACTTATGAATGAGTGTGAGTTGGA
Organism: Vibrio sp. 1731; assembly: GCF_033339955.1. NCBI lineage: Bacteria > Pseudomonadati > Pseudomonadota > Gammaproteobacteria > Vibrionales > Vibrionaceae > Vibrio > Vibrio sp. 1731. Next base: position 91,621 of record NZ_JAWOVO010000019.1, read on the forward strand.
AGACAGAGATGTCGTCACGCTGGTCATTACAGAACAAGGTTATACTTTTCCTGCTTGGCTTAAAGAAGAGTTCGACCTAAAAATGCTAGCTCGTCTTTATGAGGTCGAAAAAGGTTCTCATACAGCTATTTTGCTTGGTAAAGATGGTCTAGAAAAGCACCGCTGGGGCGCAGAAACAGACTGGTCGTTTATCAACAACCTCATTGATCAAATGCCGATGCGTAAGCAAGAAATGCAGAGGCAACAAAGCCCCTGTAAAATATAGTCACTTCTGGGCAGTATTACTTTGCGAACCAATCCAACTTGTTGTGAAGTTGAGTCACGCTGCCAACCACAATCAATGCTGGGCTCACGGCTTGCTCTGCCATGATCGATAGCTCGTTCAACTTTCCTTGGAACACGCGCTGCTCTGGGCGCGTACCGTTTTCAATAATGGCGCATGACATCTCAGGGTCTAAGCCGTGAGTGATCAGCTTATCCATAATATGGCCGCTTTGCTTTAAACCCATGTAGAACACAAGCGTGTTGTTGGATTGCGCCAGTGAATGCCATTCAATCTCACGACCATCTTTTTGTACGTGACCAGTGATGAATTGAACGCTTTGCGCATAGTCGCGGTGTGTTAATGGAATACCAGCATAAGCCGTTGCACCCGCTGCCGCTGTGATACCCGGAACCACTTCGTATTTGATACCAAATTCCGCTAGTTCTTCTAGCTCTTCTCCACCACGGCCAAAGATAAATGAATCACCGCCCTTCAGGCGCACAACACGTTTACCTTCTTGCGCTTTTTGCACCAAGATTTGGTTGATTTGATCTTGAGGCACACAGTGAAAGTCTAATTTTTTACCTACGTAGATCATCTCTGCTGATGCATGAGCCAATTCTAGAATGTCTTTCGACACCAAACGGTCGTATACAACAACTTCAGCCGCTTGAATGGCTTTTAAGCCTTTTACTGTGAGCAAATCAGGATCACCAGGACCTGCACCAACAAGAGAAACAAAGCCGCTGTTTAAAGATGAGTTAACAGTTGTCATATCAACGCCTATCGAAAATTTGGACATAAAAAGTAACACTCAAGTCATTAACTCAAGGTTAAAATCACCCCAAGGAGTTATTACTTTTTATAGCTAAATCAATACAATACTTATCGAAAGTTAAATGAGTTGAATAGCCCTACCTACCATAGGTAGGGCCAGATAAAAGCGGTTTATTTTGCGATTGCAGGCTCTGCTTTTACTTCTTCTTCAACTACGTTGATAGAAGGCGCTGTTTTCGCGTGAGTTAGGTACAGTGGAATACAAGTCATTACGAGACCACCGACAATATTACCTAGAATGGTTGGAATAAGGTTGAAGTTCAACCAAGTCGCGATACCAAAATCCGCACCTAGAATCATACCTAGTGGGAATAGGAACATGTTTACTACGGTGTGTTCAAATACTAGCGCAAAGAAGATGAAAATTGGGAACCACATCATTGCTACGCGACCAGACACCGAACGTGCCGTCATGTTGCCGATAACGCCTAGACACACCATTAGGTTACAGAAGATGCCGCGTACGAAACATGTGATCCATCCGTCCATACCCATGTTTTCAAAACCAAGGCTACGCGCGGTAGAAACAGCCACAAATTTCTTCGCTACTGCGTTCAGTTCTAGAGAGAAGTTACCTGTTAGAGAGATAGCCACTAGGTAAGCAACGATCAGAGAACCGATAAGGTTACCCAAGCCTACAAGACCCCAACAACGGAAGATACGACCCCAAGTGATGCCCGGACGGTTAGCAAACTTAGCCAGAGGCGCTAGACCAAAAACACCGGTTACTAGGTCATACCCCATCACACTTAGAATTACGAAACCAACGGGGAAAACAAGTGCTCCTACAAGACCGATACCCGTTTGTACAATCGCGGTAATAGCAACCACCACCGCAAGCGAAAGAATAACGCCAGCCATCGTACCGCGAAGCAGAAGGTCTCGCGTGCTTGTATTGGTTTTCGCTTCACCAACATTGATCATGGTTTGCACGAATTCTGCAGGCTTAAAATCAGTAGACATGAATGTGTCCTTATCCAAAATTGAAAGTTAAAAAGTTAAAGATTGAATAGAGAAAGGCTTCCCGTTGACACCTGAACGCTGTCTACAACACCTCGCTTCCCTGTTCCCCTGAGATGATGCTTGGAAAGCCTTTGTCTATTGAATCTAGGTTTCAGTTCATTCCCTCCCCCTAAGAGGAGGGAATGAAAACCAAGCTTACGCAGAGATTTCTACTTCGCCGTTGGTTACGCGGGTTTTGTACGCTTTCACGCTAAAACGCTCGTCTTCCATGCACGCACCTGTTGTCAGGTTAAAGCGTTGCTTCTTAAGTGGGCTAGCCACCCAAAGCTCGCCTTGGTGCTCACAGATCAAACCGCGAGAAAGCACGTTTGATTGGAAGAACGGGTCTGTGTTGCTGATCGCCAGCACTTCTTCTGCTTGTGTTGGGCGGAATACCGCAACTTGCTGACCATCAACCAGTGCACAAACACCCGTGCCCGGTACGATGTCGCTGATTTGGCAAATCTTTTCAAATGACATAATCAACCTTCCCTTATGCTTCAGTGATCGCTACGTGTAGGATGTCGCCTTTCGCTTCAGGATGTTTTTCCGTGAAGGTTGCTGGGCGGTGCTGTTCACGCTCTTGTACAAACACAACGTTGTCATCGCGCTTGTCAGAGTTGATGAAGTGCGCGAAACGAGTCAGTTGTGATTCGTCGTTGATGGTCGCAGTCCACTCACACTCGTACTCGTCTACAAGCTTCGCTACGTCTGCCTCTAGTTGAGCGTTGATACCAAGCTTGTCGTTAACAATCACTTCGCGTAGGTAGTCAACGCCACCTTCCATGTTTTCCATCCAAACTGATGTGCGTTGTAGTGGCGCAGCAGTACGGATGTAGAACATCATGAAGCGGTCGATGTACTTGATTAGTGTTTCTTTATCTAGGTCACTTGCAAGTAGGTCTGCGTGACGAGGCTTCATACCACCGTTACCACATACGTACATGTTCCAACCTGCATCAGTCGCGATAATGCCAAGGTCTTTACCTTGTGCTTCCGCACACTCACGAGTACAACCAGAAACACCGAACTTCATCTTATGAGGGGTACGAATGCCTTTGTAACGGTTCTCGATGTAAGAACCTAGACCAACAGAATCTTGAACGCCGTAGCGGCACCACGTTGAGCCAACACATGTCTTCGCCATACGAAGTGCTTTTGCGTACGCTTGACCTGTTTCGAACCCAGCGTCGATAAGCTTGCGCCAGATCTCTGGAAGATCGTCTTTTTGAGCACCAAACAGACCAATACGTTGAGCACCGGTTACTTTGGTGTATAGGTTGTATTCTGCTGCAACGTTCGCTAACGCACCCAGTGCTTGAGGTGTTACTTCACCACCCGCCATACGTGGGATAACAGAGTAAGTACCGTCTTTTTGGATGTTACCTAGGAAGTTATCGTTCGTGTCGTGCAGCTTAACCAGTTGTGGCTTAAGAATGTGCTCACCCCAGCAAGAAGCCAAGATAGAACCAGCCAGTGGTTTACAAACTTCACAGCCGTAACCTTTACCGTATTTCTCTAGAAGCTCATCAAACGTTTTGATCTCTTCAATACGGATTAGGTGGAACAGCTCTTGGCGTGAGTATGCAAAGTGCTCACACACGTCGTTCTTCACTTCGATACCAGATTTAGCAAGCTCAGCATTTAGAACAGACGTCACTAGAGGAATACAACCACCACAGCCTGTACCTGCGCCAGTCACTGCTTTGATGTCGCCCAATGTGTGGTGACCATTAGCCACCGCTTGTGCGATCTTGCCTTTGGTTACGTCGAAACAAGAACAGATCACTGCGCTTTCTGGTAGAGCATCTGCACCTAGTGCTGGTTTCTCAGCGCCTGCGTGTGCAGGAAGGATCAACGCATCTGGGTGTTCTGGTAGGTCGATTTCGTTCAACATAAGTTGAAGCAGATCGCCGTAGTCAGAGGTATCGCCAACCATTACCGCGCCAAGCAATTTCTTGTTGTCTTTAGAAACGATAAGACGTTTGTAAACTTCTTGTTCTTCGTTCTGGTAAACGTAACTCTTACAGCCTTCAGTACGACCGTTCGCGTCACCGATAGAGCCTACTTTAACGCCAAGAAGTTTCAGCTTCGCAGACATGTCAGCGCCTTCGAATTTGCTTTCTGTGTTACCTAGTAGGTGATCAACGGCAACTGTCGCCATCTTGTAGCCAGGAGCAACAAGGCCGTAGAACATTTCGTTCCAAGACGCACACTCACCAATCGCGTAGATGTTCTCATCAGAAGTCTGACAATGATCGTTGATAGCAACACCGCCACGAGGTGCCACTTCTAGCTCCATTTGGCGTGCTAGTTTGTCTTGTGGACGAATACCTGCAGAGAATACGATGAAGTCTGTTTCTAGTTCTGAACCGTCAGCAAAACGCATAACGTTGCGTGCGTTTGTGCCTTCTGGCGCAATCTCAAGCGTATTTTTGCTGGTGTGAACGTTCACGCCCATACGCTCGATCTTTTGACGAAGTTGGTTACCACCAGCCAGGTCAAGTTGCTCAGCCATTAGTTTTGGCGCGAACTCAACAACGTGCGTTTCTACACCCAGTGCTTTCAGTGCGCCTGCTGCTTCAAGGCCTAGCAGACCACCACCGACAACAACGCCTGATTTGCTCTTCTTCGCACACGCTTCGATCGCTTTAAGATCTTCGATAGTACGGTAAACAAAACAGTCTTTGCTTTCGTGACCTTTGATAGGTGGAACAAATGGGAATGAGCCAGTAGCAAGAATCAGCTTGTCGTATTGAACTTCACGGCCAGTGCTTGAGTAAACAATGCGGTTTTCACGGTTGATGTTAATCGCGCGTTCGCCGATCAGCATGTTAATACCGTGTTTCTCGTAGAAGCCTTCTTTTACTAAAGAAAGTTCATCTGCCGTATGGTGAGAAAAGTAAGAGGAAAGGTGCACACGGTCGTATGCGACACGAGGTTCTTCACAGAAAACTGTAATGTCCATATTAGACATATCAGCTTTCTCGACTAAGTCTTCAATATAACGGTGCCCTACCATACCGTTACCGATGACTACTAGCTTCAACTTGCTCATTATAATTCCTAAGGGTTAGGTTCTTATCACTGAGCTCATTGTTAATTGTGAAAGAAAATTAATACATGATGTAAATCAATTACAATTTCAAACTACCCTAAAGGGGTAGATGAACGTATTTATCTGACTATTGCGAAATAAAAAGTAATTTATTAACGGATATTGGTAGTTTTAACAAACTGAGATAACCGAAGCCATGCTAGCAACGGACTATACCGTTTTGCTTTATGAAGTAAGGCTGACCATCGAAACCGAGCACACCTACGATAAATCCTGCTTTGCTTCTAAACGACGCACTCACTTGACTTCACCGTTTCAAGGTGATCAGAGAACAATATCTGAAGTGATTGAAAGATTTAGAAAAATCAAGCTTCACAACAAAAATTTTTTACTAGCTAAGTCGCACTATAAAGACTAAAATCAGGTTTAGTTCATATGGAATAGCGTCCATATGATTGATACCGTAATTGACATATAGAGTGCCGTCCCATTTTTGTGAGGCGGCCTTTTATTTGGGAGTCATAAAATGTCAGAAAACAATTCTATCTACATCTCAAGCTTAGATATGAACCGAATCACGGCTTTGTTGGATAAAATGCCAAACATCGCAGCGGAGCTTGTGGAATTAGAAGCAGAGCTCGACCGAGCAACAGTTCTTGAGCCAGAACAAATGCCAGATAACGTGGTCACGATGAACTCGACTGTAGAGTTTAAATTTTCAGGTGAAGATAGAACCATGACAAAGACACTGGTTTACCCTTCTGAACTGAAAAGCAGTGATGATATCTCTATTTTTGCACCCGTAGGCAGCGCACTGATCGGTTTGTCTGTCGGCCAAAAACTTGACTGGCCAATGCCAAATAATCAAGTGAAGACAATTGAAATTGTCGATATCACATACCAACCTGAGCGTTGTGGTGCACTAAACCGCTAACCCTCAGTAGTCCCGGTGCAAAGGCCTCCATTTAAGACTTTGCACCAGGAGAGCCCCTCGCTTACCCCCTATTTCCTTCTTTGTTTTCCAAGCATTTACTTTACTGCTCTTAAGTAACATCACCGATTCTTTATTATTTACCGCATATTCAATATTTATATCTCCAAGCTCAATCATAGAAATTGCAAAGTATTTTTCGTATATTGTCGCTCCGAAAACGACGTAAATTATGCGCAAAATGGAAGAATATCTAACTCGAATTGCCTGCTTAGAAAAAGAAAATGAAGAGCTGAAGCGGAAGAATGCGCGACTACAAGAAAAGTTGAATGCTGCACTCGACAGTAATGGACTGTGTTTGTGGGAGCAGCATATTCCTTCAGGTACTTTGACGATATTCAATATGCAGTGGGGAAAAATGCTAGGTTATCAGCCCCATGAGTTAACCGCGACGGTTGAAACGTGGAAAAACAATCTCCACCCTGAAGATTACGATCTTGCGGTGGGTGCATTTGAAGATCACCTAGCAGGCAAGACCGACCTTTATGAGGTAGTGCATCGCATGATTCATAAAGACGGCAGTGATAGCTGGGTCTACGATCGAGGGCGCATCGTCGAGTATGGTTCTGATGGCGAACCACTACGGATGATGGGTACTCATATCGATATTACAAAAGAAAAGCGTTATGAGCAGCAACTGGCCAAGTTGGCTTCGAGTGATCCATTGACTGGATTGTTAAATAGAAAAGCAATTGAGGAAAACTTTAATCATCAACCTCAAACCGAACCGTCTCAGCAGTCTGCTTTAGTGTTTGTTGATATAGATAATTTTAAAGCAGTTAACGACCAGCTAGGCCATCATACTGGCGACACCCTCCTCATCAATATCGCCAATAGCTTAACAGAGCTTGCGTCAAGCAAGTCTCAAGTTGGACGCATAGGAGGCGATGAATTTGTTATCTTAAACTGGCATTCAAGTCGAGAGGAAATATCCCAACTTTGCAATCAACTCTTAGATTCAATCATTCCAGCGATAAATCAAGACTTACATAAAGTAACGATAGGAATGAGTATCGGTGTTTGTCTCTTTAACAAAGGAAAGCAACCGTTTAATGAAGTGTATCAAAAAGCCGATCACGCAATGTATGAGATAAAGAAAAATGGCAAAAATGGAGTACAATTTTTCAACTTAAAAAGTTGATATCTCTCCATAAATCATCATGTTATGAAATCAGTCATTTGCTACAACTTGAACTAACTAAAGATAAATTCTTTATATCTAAGCCAGTTACCGAAATTACCCCTAGGTACTCATAAATTTGGCACGATACAAATAAATCCCCTCCTCTCCTAGCATCAACCCAATAAGCAACTACACTCATTTAACTGATAGATTAATTACTACTATTATGAAGGGAGTTGTTTTTGATGGATACAAAACAGATTTCTACAGTTATCATAATTTTAGTTCTTTCTGCATTAGTAGTTGCTTATTTAAAGTTAACAACGGTATCAAATGCTATCCACAAACCTACAACAATCGGTATATCTAAGACGCCTCTGTCAGCCCCTTTTATCATTGCAGAGCACATAGGTGCGTTTGAAGAAAACGATTTAAACGTCGAACTTATCATGTGCTTTGGAGGGGTCGAATGTTCAAACCTACTTCTAGAAAACCATGTTAATTACGCCACTTTTTCTGAAAGCGTACTGATGTTTAAAAGCTTTGAATACAAAGATTTAGCATTAATCACTTCTTTTGCATCTTCTACGAATGATATTAAGCTGCTAACTAAAAAGCGGTCTGGCATAGAAAGTATAGATAAATTACCAGGAAAAAAGGTTGGTGTAATAAAAAAGAGCGCTAGCGAATATTACTTAGACTTGTTGCTACAGGTAAATGACATTGATATAGAAAAAGTAGAAAAAATATCATCAACAACGCAGGTTATTATAAATCATTTAATGCAAGGAAACGTCGATGCAATATCTACTTGGGAGCCATACGGATTTATGGCCAAGAATAGAATAAATGAAGAAGTAAAGAACATAGGAATTATTGGCGTGTATAAACTTTACTTTTTGCTTGTATCAAAAGAAATACACATTGAAAAATCAGATCAAGAAGTAATGAAAATAATAAAGTCACTTCATCACTCAATTAACTGGATGGATAAAAACCCTCATTTAACAATGAAAATACTATCACAAAAACTTAACACAACAGTTGAAGAAATATCTTGGAGTTGGGATGATTATAACTTTCGATTAAATTTAACGAATTCTTTATTATTTACATTACAATCAGAAGCTAATTGGGCATTAAAACAAAACTATGTAGAAGGACAGATTCCAAATTACAGAAAAATATTTAAAGAAAACTATATCAATTCATATTTTGATGGTCTAGATTAAAATGCATCGTTCGTTAAACCACTATTTAGCATCACTATTCAGTCTAAGCGTAATACTATGTACTGAGGAATCCCCTAATGATTTTGATAAAAATCATAAATTTAAGGTAGATGCACATCTTGTCATGTGATCAAATGGT
>NZ_JAWOVO010000020.1:0-96678 GCF_033339955.1 Vibrio sp. 1731
CTGAAACTCAGTATGTTGTTTAAGAACTGAACAACATGGGGCTACCATGTCTTCTCATCGAATTAAGCAACAAAGCCGGTATGGTAAGTGATAGAACTTCTATGCTCTTTTCTTTGCTTCTTTAATTCATACAGCAGTACTTAGAAATAACAACAATCAAAGTAGTGCTTTGAAAGTTTCTCAACATTTGCACTGAGAAACTCAAAATAATGAAGGGTAGAAAATGGATGTGTCAGGCCAACTAAACTCAGAAAGGGTCGACTCGAGTTCACGAAAAATTCGTAGTTTTTCCTGCTATGAAAAATCTGACGAAGTATTTCACTCAGACCAGTCTCACATTGTTGTCGTTCACAATGGTCAGCTTCGAGTTCAAACAGGTGATTGCACAATCGATGTTGCTGCAGAAAATGGGGTATTTCTATCCCAAGGAGATTACTTGTTAGAGTACTCTCCGCTAGATGGGGCATACAAAGCGTCGATTATTGCCTACGACAATGAACTCGTTAGTCAGTTGCTGCAAAAACACAGTGATCTCTTGATGATGCTGCCTAAGGTAGACAAAGTTTGTTCTGGTTTGTTTACTTTTGGTTTGAACATACTCGTTGAACAAGTGCTTTCCAGCATGCAGACGCTTGAGCAACAAGCGTACCCTGATGCCATTATGTGCCTAAAATACGAAGAACTACTCATTCTCTTGCTACACAGCAAAGGAGGAGAATCACTGTATGCGTTGCTGTCACAACAAACAAACCGTACGTCGGAACGGTTACGTCGATTTATGGAACAGCATTACTTAAAAGAATGGAAGTTGACAGACTACGCGCAGGAGTTTGGTGCCAGCTTAACCACTTTTAAAGAGCTTTTTAATGAGCACTATGGCATTTCTCCAAGAGCTTGGATCAGTGAGCGTCGACTACTGCATGCTCATAAACTGCTGTTGACGAGCAAGATGAGCATTGTAGATGTGGCGATGGAGGCAGGGTTTTCCAGCCAGTCTTACTTTACGCAGAGTTACCGTCGTCGTTTTGGAACGACCCCAAGCCGCGTACGTTCGGGAGACGATCAAGTGGCTATCGCGAAATGAAATGACTTGGGACTAAAATTTTCTGACTAATTTTGAAAGTCACTCACCAGTGTAAATTCTATTATGTATCGTGTAACAACGAACGATTAAAAATTATTACATCTCTTTCTTTCTGGATTGTTCGAAAGGGGTGCGGAGACGAACATAAATGAAAAAGCAGCATTGGCGACGCCGTTCGCTTTTTCCAGACAGCATAGTGACACAGCGGAAAGTGACTGTTTTACAAAGAGGAGCTCGTTATGAAAGCGCCTCGAAACCTACGCAGGATCTCAATGTTGTGCACGTCAATCACCGACAATTGTTGAGTGAAGGCGTCATAAATTATGAGCAGTTATCTTTACTTCAACGCTTGTTGGATAGAAATGTCGTCGATAGCCTGTGCGCTAGCCAGTTAGTAAAAACGTATCAAAAACTTGGTGCTTCGATAGACCGGTTTGCCATGCGTTTATTTTTGGAAATTGGATCGCAGCTCAGTGATAGCAGCACAATCACAACGTTCGAACAAAGGCTGGACTACATCAACTCTCGTCTGGGCTTTCGCTTTAATTTGGCTGTCCCAAAAACGTTGATGCTTTGTTTCCATTTATCACTCAACGAGTGGATTAACCGACAAGTCGATCAAAGTGCTCTTCATGCTTCGATTAAAGTTGAACAACTTATCAATCAACTCGATATTCAGAAGGAATATTGGTCGAAGCTATCAGGGGAAGACACCAGTGCCGTCTTTGTTCAACAGCAACTCGATCTTATTAAGAGCCAGCAGCATCAACTTAAAAAGCAACTTGGGACGTTAAGCGAACAACAGTTGCAAGTGATTGAATGTCATCGTTTGTTAATTGAGAAGTGGCAACCGTCTTTAGACGAGCTGAAAGGGTTCGCGGAGTACACCTCGACAACCGAACAATTTATTTCTGAGTGGAAAAATTGGTGTTCGGAAGTACGACTTGAAGCCCCTGAGCTGAACGAAGTTTGGGATGCATGCGATGTGGTTTACAACGACCAAAATGCGGTTGCGAAAGTATGGCAATGGTTCAAGAACATGCAAACTGTTGGTGATATCGATCACTACTATTTTGATACTCAAAGTGGTCAGTGCGGCCAGGCTTGCAATCACCTCAGCCAGATCTAAATAGGGCGTTAAATGTTAGATAAGATGATGAAATCTTTAGCGGAAGCGCTAAAGGTAGGGGATTTTATTGCCTCAGAAAATGGTTCTTACAACATCGAGGTTGACCAGTTATCACTGACCATCAAGCAACGTGCGTCATGGATTTTATGGGAAGCGACGTTACCCTTCCAATTTAAAGAGCATCTAGATTATCAACAAGAACAAGCGTTACAACGTTGCATGCAGCTCTCATTAAAAACCATTCGTGCGGATGGCGGCGTACTGACAACCAATGATGATCAGCAATTGATTTTGCAAAGTAAAGTACGGGTTGAGGACTGTTCGGTGGAACGGTTCTCTGCTTTGCTTTCTAAGCACGTCAATCTATGTGAGCGTTACATTGCATTATTGGAACAAGAACGTGTGAACCACACAATCAACCATACAGTGTGGTTACCATGATGCTAAAAATCTTTCCCAACATTAGACGTGCTGCAACAAAGGCATTGCTATGCGCAGTGAGTGTTGTTCCTTTGGGATATGCGCAAGCAACAGACTTACACTGGCCCGAACAACCGTTCCGCTACTATGCAGATAACGACTCATTAAAAGAGTTGTTGAATAACTTCGGTGCAAATTATCGTGTCTCGGTTTCTGTTAGTGACAAAGTCAACGATCGAGTGAATGGGCGTTTTACCCCTGAAGATCCGGCGGAATTCCTCGATTACTTATCGCAAGTGTACAACTTGATGTGGTATTTCGATGGTGCCGTCTTACATGTCTATAAGGCGACAGAAACTCGCTCACGTTTACTTCAATTGGAATTACTTACGGCTAGAGAGCTACGCAGTACGTTAATTTCCACCGGCGTTTGGGATTCTCGTTATGGTTGGAGAGCGGCTGAGAGCAAAGGGTTAGTCTATCTTGCGGGTCCTCCACGTTATGTCGACTTAGTGGTACAAACGGCGGAGGCATTGGAAACGCGCTTGCTGCAGAAATCGAATTCAACCGACGAATTATTCGTTGAGATAATTCCTTTGAAGTACGCTTCTGCAACGGATAGAGAAATTGCATATCGAGATCAGACAATTACGGTCCCTGGCATCGCATCGGTGTTAAAACGGGTCGTGTCTGGTGTTCAAACGCAAGTGGCGAGTGCGTCTAGCAAAGAAGTTACCAGTTCAGATAAGCCTGTAAAAAGTAATAAAACCGCCTCAGTTCATGGTGGCGCAACAGTTGAAGCAGAGCCGGGTCTTAATGCGATTATCGTTCGTGATACTCAAGCACGATTACCGCTCTATCGTAAACTGGTCGCGCAATTAGACCAGCCGCAATCAAGAATTGAAGTCGCGCTATCGATTGTCGATATCAGTGCCAACGATTTAAGTCAGTTAGGCGTGGATTGGCGAGCGGGAGTGTCTGTCGGAAACAACCGCATTGTCGATATCAAAACAACAGGGGATGTGAATTCGGGGGATGTGACGCTCGGCAGTGGACAGAACTTTAAGTCCTTGCTTGATTCAACCAACCTAAATTACTTGCTGGCTCAAATTCGTTTATTGGAATCCAAAGGCAGTGCTCAAGTGGTTTCAAGACCAACATTGTTAACTCAGGAAAATGTCGAAGCGGTACTGAACAACAGCAGCACGTTTTACGTCAAGCTGGTTGGTAAAGAAACCGCAGCGCTGGAAGAGGTCACGTATGGCACGTTACTGAGAATTGTCCCACGTATCGTTGGTGATAGATTTGCTGCACGACCTGAAATTAACCTGAGCCTTCATCTCGAAGACGGTGCAAAGATCGCTGATGGTGGCGTCGATGATCTTCCTTCCGTTCGTAAAACTGAAATCAGCACCTTAGCGACGGTTAAACAAGGGCAAAGCTTACTTATCGGTGGTGTGTACCGAGATGAAGTGAGCCATCAGTTACGTAAAGTGCCATTGCTAGGAGACATCCCATATTTAGGCGCGCTGTTTAGAAGTAATACCAACACTAAGCGCCGCACAGTACGAATGTTTATTTTAGAACCTCGAATTGTTGTGGATGGTATTGGCGATAGTGTGTTGATTGGCAACGAATATGACTTGCGACCAAGTATCGGCAAGCTTAACAACATCTCCAACAATAGCGCTGAATTTAAATCGGTAGTGGAAGTATATAGCTGCACATCGAGGGTTCAAGCCGAGCGCTATCAACAAGACTTATTGTCACAGCAAAAGTCGTCTCAATTAACGCAGTGCCAATTACCAACAGGGCAAAAGGGTTGGCGGGTGAAAGTATTGGAATGTGATGACTCACAAAGTGAGTGTGTGCGCCCTTCAGAGGAGTCTTAACCGCGATGCAGCAATGGAAAATTCGTATTTTATCAGGCGTGCATACCGGAGTAGAAGTCACCTTACCTGAAGGTGCTCTCGTGCTTGGCAGTGACGACTTTATTGCTGATCTTGTACTGTCTGATGCTGGGGTCGAAGCGAACCATTTCACCCTCGTTTGCCAGCAAGACTCGGTCATTTTACGAGGTTGCGAAGAGGCAAATATTAACAGTGAAGACATCGCTGTTGCAGGTGATGGTATCGAGTTGTCACGCCATGCTGTTGTCTCGGTCGGCGTTGTGAAGTTCGCTCTGGGATACGCGGAAGATGCGTTAATTGTGAGTAACGTCAGCGACGAATCTAGCCAACAGAATACACCTGTGGTTGCTGTGCAACGCTCTAGCTGGAAAAAAACAACGCTCATCGCTTTGCTTTGTAGTTTTGTCCCGAGTGTCATTTTTGCCGGTATGTGGTACAGCCAAGCTAACGGAAACAACAATGAAATTGTTACAGAAGCAGAACCCATTGTTTTGGTACGTAACATCTTAGGCGAGCTCAAACTTAGCGACGTTCGCGTGGAATGGAATGCCGCCGCACGCCAAGCAGTCTTAGAGGGCTATGTTGAAGACCGAACACAGAAACTCGATCTGCTTGGTCGAATTGATGTATTGGGCATCAATTACAAAAGTGACTTAAGAACGATGGAAGAAATCCGTCGCGGGGTTCGATTTATTTTGCGCAACCTCGGCTATCACCAAGTGAAAGTCGAAAATGGCGATGAGACCGGCACACTGCTGCTGACGGGCTATATCGATGATGCCAGTCGTTGGAACCAAGTTGAACAAATCTTGGAGCGAGACGTGCCTGGTCTTGTTGCGTGGAAGGTCGAACTGCAGCGAGCGGGTGCCTACATGGATACGCTAAAAGCGTTATTGACGGATGCGGAGCTACTGAAAAAAGTCCAGTTGGTCACCAGCGGTGATCGCATCGAAGTTCGTGGTGAGCTTGATGATATCGAAACGACTCGATTTTACGGTGTGACCCGAGACTTCCGGGAACAATATGGTGAGAAACCGTACTTAGTTTTGAAATCCATACCTAAGGTGAGTAAAGGCACCAACATCGATTTCCCGTTTCGTAGCGTTAACTTTGGCCAGGTTCCATATGTGATTCTGACCGATAACGTTCGCTATATGGTCGGTGCAAGAACGCCTCAGGGCTACCGAATATCCAGTGTTACACCTGCTGGTATTGAGTTGGTTAAAGGCGGGCGGGTGATAACAATAGAACTCGGATATGAAGGCGAGACGAACAATGACAAATCTTGAACAAATTTTAAATAACGACACAAACGGTGCGGAAGTGCACAAGATTAAGAGCAAGCTCTTAGAAGCACAAGCGGTGGTGAAACGTCAGTTGGATTTAGGGTGCTCACCACAGCAGTACCAATTACTACTCAAACAGTATGAAGCTTACACTGCCGCCCATGCGGTCGTTGAATCATACGAAGCTAACTAAAAAATACGAGGAAGTCTTATGTCATTTTACGATGCTAGTAACAGTATAAACCTTGATGATGTTAAAGCTAAGTTAGAACAACAAGCGAAAGATGCCAACACAGAAGTGACGGCAGCCATCAAGAATCTAGAAACCAATGCCGATGATCCATCAAAGCTTGCCGAGCTTCAGCACGCGATCAACAAATGGTCTGTTGTTTACAATATCAATGCGACCACGACTCGTGCGATTAAAGATGTGATGCAGTCGATTCTCCAGAAGGTGTAAAGCATGGAACGAGAAACGCGCCAACTGCTGGCTGAAATCGCGCTGATGGCAACAGGTATGCATCGTCATCAAGAAGCCAACACGATTGCAGATGGCCTTGAAGCAAGCTCAGGTTCTGAAGAGACCGTTGCGATGATTCGTGCAATGAGCCTCATGAATAAAGGCTTGTATGAAGAGGCTCATCAATTACTCGAACCACTTTGTAATGCCTATCCAGATCTGATCAGCTTAGCGGCTCTTGCTTCTGCCAAAGCCGGTTTACTGAGCAAAGCGGAAAGCTGGGTAGAACTTGCGTCACAAGGAAGCGAAGAAAGCCAAGCATTTGCTGCGAGCTTTTCTCAGGACATTAGGAATCTTGGATGATAATTGATTCAAGTAACCTAAGTCTTCAACACCAATCTTTGCGTCAGTCGGAGTCGCGCCATTATGAGCGGAGCGATGAAGACAAGATGAAAGCACTCATGGAGCGAAGTGACAAGCAAGAGCAAGTTTCACATGTTTCTCCAAAAGAGACGCTAGAGAAAACAGAAGCCAAACTGGCGGAGATTAAAGCGTGGTACGAATCATTAAAAGACGCAGAGGTTGTCAGTAAACAAAGTGTCTTATCATCGTTAAATGAAGCGTTCTCCGACCCTCAAGTTAAACGAGAGGCAATGTGGTACGCCTTTCATGAGGCGAAGAGTGCAAAAGGCAACGAGCAGCCACAATCTGATTTGTTAAAGGTGTTGAAGCAGGAGTTACTAGGGAATTTTTCGGGACAGCTTATTGCCGAACCACCTGCTGATAAAACAGCACTAAAAGCAATGCTAGCGCAGCATTTTCCACTGGGTGCTCAGAAAGAACAAGCCTTATGGCATTGCTGGGCAGAGTTGAAGTCGTTACCTGATATGGCATCAACACTGGACATGGTTCGTGATGAACTTAGCTTCATGATCCAAAAAAATGCGATGGTGAAAAACATCATGACTCACAGTCACAAGTTAGATTTATCTTAGGAGTACATATGATAAACACGCAGTACACCGAGGTGATGCAAACCAACATTGATAAGTTACAGGATGCGCAAGTCGAAGACGGTTTAAGCGAACGTTTTGAGCAAGCCATGTCGGTTCCCGAGGCAAGTAATGGCCTGGAGGGAGGTTTGCTAGAAAACATCAGCGAGTTGAAAAACACTATCGATAACGCGAAAAGTAACCTGCAAGACAACATGAAGATGGTGGGTGATGATCCGGCGCAATTACTGCAAATGCAGTGGGCGCTCACACGCATTACTTTTCAAGAAGAGCTGATCGCGAAAACCGTGGGTAAAACCACACAAAACGTAGAAACCTTATTGAAGGCACAATAGTGATGATGAATAAAATGAGAGCAGTTTTCATCATGCTCACGTTGTTTCTGGTAGGTTGTCAGACCGAGTTATACACCAACGTTACTCAGAAAGAGGGTAATGAGATGTTGTCGATCTTACTATCCGAAGGTGTCGTTGCAACAAAAGAACCTGACAAAGACAACACCGTCAAGTTAATGGTAGACAGTTCTCAAATCGCCTTCGCGGTAGACGCGCTAAAGCGAAAAGGTTATCCAAGAGAGCAGTTTTCCACACTGAAAGAGGTGTTTCCCAAAGACGATTTGATCTCGTCACCATTAGCAGAGCGAGCACGTTTGGTGTACGCGAAATCTCAAGAGCTCTCCTCAACCTTATCTCAGATTGATGGTGTGCTGGTGGCACGTGTTCATGTTGTTTTGGAAGATCAAGATCTGCGTCCAGGAGAGCGTCCAACTCCAGCTTCTGCCTCCGTATTTATTAAACACGCAGCAGATATTGCGCTTGATTCATATGTTCCGCAGATCAAATTATTAGTGAACAATAGCATTGAGGGGCTGAACTACGATCGAATCAGCGTAGTGATGGTACCCTCATCAGAGGTTCGAGTTGCTACTCAAAACAATCAATTTAAAAGCATTTTGTCGGTTCAGGTCACCAAAGAGACGGCGAATAATCTTATCGCCATTTTGGTGTTCTTGGTAGCGGCACTCATCGGCTCGAATATCGCTACTTTTACATGGTGTCGTAGGAACACGAAGCGTGGTTAAACCAGAAACACCACTCGCGCAGGTACAACACCAGTTTAACTATGCGCCTTGCCAGTACATCCATAGAAGTTGGATAGAGCAAAAGCAGCCTTGGTTACTAAATATCGAAGGCTGGAGAGATAACCCCATGTTCAACCAATGGTGTATCAATGAGTGGGCGTTATCTCCAGTTCCTGAGACGGCTTTTAACAGACCTTGTCATAGTTTGGCGTTGCTCCCAGCGGATGCGTTGAACCAACTCGTATTGATGGTGGGCGGAGCTTTACATTGTGTGGCAATGCGAGGCGTTGTTTTAAAACATCCGAAACAGGTTCTGAACAACGTCTTTGGATTGGAAGGCGCTCGGTTCTTAATTCAAAACGGGCCGATGCTGTTATCCAGCTGGCCGCAAGGCTGGCAGCGTTCGTTACCAGAACTACTGGATGAAAGGTCTGTTGAAGCAAGCATGAGGGAGCTGGGATATTTTTGGATGAGGTTTATTTTGATTAACTCACCGGAAGATGTTGTTCTTCGTTGGCAATTCAAATTGGAAAAGCAACTTAGCGAAAACGCGGAAACAGCTAACTGGTTGGAAGCGGATCAACGAGATCTGGCGTATCGACTCACAAAAAAAATCGCAAAACAGGTTATTCCTCAATGGTTTCATTTGTTGAAATAAAAACAGACAATTTGCAGCTGGCACCTGGCTTAAAGGTGCTGAAAGCGAAAGATTATGCCAGTTATCTGGATTCGCAACACTTAGTTGAAGCCGCGAACTCCAAAGCTGAAAGCATCATTGCTAATGCCCAACAAGCCTACGAAACCGAAAAACAACGTGGTTATCAAGATGGCCTTGCACAAGCCAAGATTGAAAATGCGCAAACGATGGTTGAAACCTTAGCACGTTGTAATGACTACTATCAGCAAGTCGAAGAAAAAATGACAGGTGTGGTGTTAGAAGCAGTACGTAAGATCATCGATACCTTCGATGATGTCGATACCACGGTGAGTGTAGTTCGAGAAGCTTTGCAACTGGTGAGTAACCAAAAGCAGGTCATTTTACATGTCCACCCAGAGCAGGTTGTTGAGGTGAGAGAAAAGGTGGCTGGTGTATTAAGTGATTTCCCTGAAGTCGGTTATGTTGACGTGGTAGCAGATGCGCGCTTGAAAAATGGAGGCTGCATTTTGGAAACAGAAGTTGGGATCATCGACGCCAGTATTGATGGACAGCTGCATGCATTAAAGCAAGCCATGGTGAAGCAGCTCAGCGAGCGTAAAATTACGATTCATGAATAAACCTCAAAAACTCAGCACTTGCTGAGTTTTTTCATTTTAATGCCTTTAAACAAAAAAAATCCGACCATTTCTAAAATATTCACTGCCATAAATCCTTAAGAATACACCTAAGAAAGCTGCTTAGTTGATAAGTGTTGCAACCAAGCAGCGCCTCTAAAACAACAAAAATAGGATTATTTAGTCGAATGGCTAATGGATTTATAACTTCTTTACTGACAGATTTTGCCAGCCGCTGCCAATTGGAGCCGTTGGTTTTTGATGAGGATGATTGTTGCCATCTACTCGTTGAGCAAAACACAGCAATCACAATTCGTGCACAAGAAGATCGTGTGACGCTTATCGGGCTGATTTCAGGTGATAAACCGAGTGCTGATATTTTGCATCAACATATGAAAGATGCCTTAACGCAAGGCTCTCCAGCGGTATGCTGGGAGGAAGAGACCGGATATATCGGTTTCATACACCTGCCTCAGCAACTGCTAACTGCATCTTTTTTCGATGAGTCATTTGCGAATTTCATCGAGTGGTTAAAAAGTGCGAATACACAAGAAGTAACCAATAAAACAACCGAAGTACCGGAAACGAATACCACTCATTTTTCCACATTAAGGGTTTAAAACATGATCAGTTTTGGAAGTGTTAGCGCGTTGCAGGCCGCCATGCCGCAAGCTCGTAACGAGATACTTAACGAAGGTAAGCTGAGTATTGGTGGCAAAGAATACCAAATCAACGCAGCGACCCAAGAATTTACTCGCGCCAATCCTACGAATGGTGCAGTAGCGCGATTTTTTGAAGCGACAGGAAAACTGTTTCGCGAAGGTAGCCCACAATCGGTAGCGAAAGCCCTTACAAAAGCCGTATTTGATAATGAGCAAGGACAAGCTCAGCGTTTACAAGCTGCTTCTTCTGTTGAGCATGGACAAATGTTCTTCAAGGATGGAAGCATAAAAACCGCATCAGATGTCTTAAATGCCTTTGCGAAGTTAGACAGTAAATCAGTTCAGTCGAACTCTGCTGAGCTAAACCAGTTAGCAGAGCGAGCGATGACAGAGGCAATGTTAGAAACCGATTCTGGTAAAAACCTCACATCACTGATTGGCGAAAGTGCAGCGAAGTCGCTTGCTGGACGTGTAGTAAAAGACTACGGCGGTGGTGTATCTGCAGCGCAGAAAAACCCGGCAGGTAGCATTAATCAAATGCAAGCGGTGTTTGATATGGAGGTGATGCATCTTAAATCGGCGCAACGTCATATCGAAGGTCTAGCAAGCACCGATCTAAGCCAAGGTGTATACGCTGAAGGACTGGCGGAGGATGCGTTTAACAAAAGTGGCGTAACCAATAATGTTGAAAGAGCTGCGGCGTGGATCATTAATGCTTCTAACTCTAAAGGAAACGATGCCGAAAATATTACGTCTTTACTGAAAGAATACGCGTCTAATGGTAAAGACTTATTGAATATGGAAAACCTAAAAGAGCTACACGCTCGATTGGTGCCTAATGTTGAGCGTGATTACCGAGGGCCAAATATTTCGGGTGGCACTTTGCCGTCAAGTATTGGCGGTGAGGGCATGTTAAAGCAGCACATTGAAGGCTTTTTGAAAGAGAACCCTGTAGAAGATAAAGACTTAGGTAAACATTTGTTCGCCGGAGTTATCGGGTACCATGGCTTTACCGATGGAAATGGTCGCATGGGGCGTATGCTATACGCGATAGCAGAACTTCGTAACGACTCGTTCAATCCTTTAGCTATGGATGCAGAAAATAGCCTTCACGGTATTAAGTGATTTTTTACTTCTATTTAATTTTTGGAGCGGCGATTGCCGCTCTTTTATTTTCCAGCTTAATCTTAATTTTTCTTCTCAATAAAACGGCTAATAGCAATAAAAATGAGACGTTGAAATAAAGTGTTGGTTTCTATCTCGCCATAAAATCTCTTTTATCCTTATTCGCTTATTTAAATGAGCCGTTATACCCAAGTGGCTTCGCTGCAATAAATATATCGATGTCACTTAGTTATAATAAATTAGACAGGACACAACATGGATACAGGAAAGATTAATATGCTTCTCTCTGAGCTAGGAGAAGTGCTGAACCTTGAGCGCGTGACAGCGTATGACGATCAAATGTGGTCACTGCATTTTGCTGAAAACAACAGTGTCGATGTTCTGCTCGTAGAGGAAAAAGGCGAGTTATTGATTTCCAAAAACCTGCTTATAGAACAAGATGATATTACGCTAGATAAACTTCAAGTTTTACTTGAATACAACTTTTTGTATCGAGAAACAGGTGGTGTGCAGTTTTGTGTGAATCCAACACGCAAAGACGTTGTTCTTCAAGTTGCTATCGCGACTGGAAGTGAACTCACCAACATTGCTAACTTAATCATTCAGTTGAACGAATTAGTTGATACTTGGGGACAGTTATTTCAAAACAACACGGTTGTAGATTTTAGCCAAACAGACGTACACGCATTTATTCAAGTTTAAGGCATCACACATGGTCAATATTAATACATCGCAAATGCACTCGTTGAGTCAGTTAACGTCACATTTGGCGACACAAAATCAAGCTGACGACAAAGAGGTTGGAGCACACAACGGTAAAGATATTTTTGTTAAAGAGGGCGCACCAAAAAATAAAAGTATCAGCGCGCGTATTAGCCACCAGAATAAAGCGAAAGATATTGTAGTGAACCTGCTTACTAAGCAGGGTATTCCTAAAGATGTTGCGAAGCTCATGCTGAAAAATGTGTTGAACGGTGAAAACAAGTTAACGCTTGGGAGCCTGAAAAATCTTGAGAGATTGTCGTCTGGTCCTAGCTCAAATTGGCCCACTGCACAAACGGCAGCCTCTTCTTCCAAAACCAATAAAGCCTCATCGAGTGTCGCGCTTATCAACGAACATAAAGCCAACCTTCAAAAGCTTGGTGATTTTGCCTGTACGGACTTAAATACGTTCGGTGTTAAGGGGTCACAGTTTTATGAAACAAAAGGAAAGCCACGACTAAAAGAGCTTCACGCGGATCAAGCGCGAATCATGCAAGATCACAGAGCGACGATGTCCGCAAACGGAGTTCAAGCTGCAGCACAAAGAGGAACCGCACCGCAATTAAGCACTCTACAGAACATTGCTAAGGCAGTACAAACCGCGAAAGCCGGCTGCTGTACTACATTTGCCTTTGCTGCCGCCGCTGAGATGATTCAAGGCATGTCAGGAACACCTGAAAGTGAACCCAAAGTAGAAGTGGTTGCGTTTAAAAAGGGTCATTCAGGTACACACCTTTATGTACTGGTTGGTCGACAAGAGGGGAGCGACATAAAAGATCCATCAACGTGGAGTAAGGATGTGAAAATTGTTGACCCGTGGGCGACATCTGCATTCGGTGCACCAATGTTTGGAGATGCACAACGACCACCTGTTTCGAATATGTTCCCGCCAACAGAAGTCATTTTTGATAGCCATAAACTGGGTTAGTCAATCTGCAAAAGAAGTGAGCAAATACACCATGCTAAGCATCTAACCTTTATTGAAAGAGCAGCTCTGAGCTGCTCTTTTTTATTACTCTGGCAACTCGTTTTTAGAGCGAGATTTCTGCGGAAAACCTCACAATGAAGGCGAAAAAGTGACAAAAATAAAGCCATTACCGACATCGTTCAATCTGCAATCGTTGTTCAATAGAGTTATTGAAACAAAAGGAAAAAGTTATGAACACGATTCAACAACTGCTCTTGGAGTTTTGCCAACTCAATGAGTTGCCCGAACTGAATTTTGAAGAAAATGAACGTTGTCAGCTACTGGTCGATGATCGCTACATGTTGTATTTCATTGCGACAGATACGGATGATTTGATGTTGTCTGTAACGTTCGGAGGGTTAGAAAAATCCGGTGAACAACGACTAAAAGGTTTAGAGCTTCTTGCTCATGCTAACTATCAAGGAATTGGTAGTGGCAACCTCGCACTTGCTTTAGCTCCAAATGGTCGACAGCTTGTCTTAGCAGGACGTAAACCCGTTGAGCATCTAAATACGACGAACCTTACCGCTTGGTTTCACGAAGTTATTGAACAGGCCGAGCTGTGGCAAGCGCGTTTCGCAATGTTGGATCAAGCGATTCCAACCACCTCTAATCATGAACAAGCTCATGTTCAATCACTTCGTGTGTAGGAGAGAAAAATGGTTAATACAACACAAAAAATCAGTCAAAGCCCAGTACCTGATCTAGAACAGTTTCGTGCAGTTGCTGCGCAAAAAGATGACCGAGTGATCAGTAAAAGAGGTGAAGTAAAAGAACCTTCCACATTCCACAAAGGTCATAAGTTTGCTTCTATTCACGAAGGCGTATTGAGAAGCAAATACACTAAGTTTTTCCAAGAAAACATCAAAACTCACCTTGATTTAAAGCAGGCGCTACTTAAGCAAGAAAAACCTGAGGTTGCGCTGTTGGCTTACTCCCTAGTGAGTCCTTCAGGCTATCGCGGTGAGCCACTTACTGAGCGTAAAATCTTAGAAGTTGTCAGCCTATTGGATGAAATAAAAGTGAGCAGCGATACGTACCAGCAGCTTAAAAATACGTTTGATGCGATCAGCAAAGATCCGCGTATGCAGGTGAGTTTAGAAGCCCAGTATCCAGGAAAAATGGATGGCTTTGCTGCTGAACTGCTGCAGATGGGCAAAGAAAAGCTAAAAGGTTCTGGTGTTAACGCCGTTATTAACTTGGCATTACCTGGCGTTGGCTTATTGATTTCTACAGGTCGAGAGCTACACAAAGCGGCCGTAAATGGTGATGCTGAGGCTTACCATCATCAGTTAGAACAAATTTCACAGCTGCCAGGGCGAGATCAACGTCTTTCTATGCCGATGCAGCAAACCTTGGCTCAAGGTCATGCGATATTGTCGGCTGAAGGTGGCATTGGAGCTACGTTAGGTATGGCGACGGGGAGCCTGGGCACGTTCGGTGTTAGCTCTGTAGCAACGGTGGGCGTCACACCGATAGCAAAAGAGGCAATCGGTTCTGCGGCAACGACTGCTATCATGAGCGGCGGTGGTTTTGTGGCGAACCAAGCTGGGGCATACGGGTTAAATACGGAAGTAAAAGAGCAACTTATGCAAGGCGAAATGTCTGGTGTTTTACCTAGACTTGAAGTTTCCAATGCAAAAGGAGACTTTACCTTCAGTATGCAAGATCCGGCTTCTGTCCGCGCATTAATGGCGTACCTTGGTCCTAAGGAGAATACTGAAATGACTTCTCCTCAAGCGCCTAAAGAAGCACGAGAGATGGAAGCCGCTCGATTAACACTGAAAAAGATGTTGGGTTCAGAGCCAAGTGAGCACTTGGTTCCTGACGTAGATTCTATCTTGAAGCTAAGCCCAGAGGATGCACCAAGTAAAACCGAGTCTATTGCTAACGGGGCGTTTAAAAAACTGTTAGGAGAAGATTGGGATTGGCTCATGCCAGCTGTTCGAGCGATTGATAAAGGGGAAGCAAGTAAAATAAACGAAAAGCTAACCTACAAGCTCCCCCTAGATGCAGCAAACGGACGAGTTTATCTTGATAAATGCCCAAACCTGAGTGACGTCCAATTAGATGCGCTAGAAAAACTAGGCTCACCAAGTCAATTGCGATTGATGTACTTGGCAGAAGGCTGGGTGTAATTTCAAATGGTAAAGTAGGGAGTAGGTGCTGCTCCTTACTTTATCTACCGTCAGCGTTCCTTTTTGGGGCTGGCTAATATCGGTTTAATTTAACTTTTCGACTGAAGAAACAAACACACAAGTGTCAACGTTATACCAACCCAACCAATGAAAGAAATTTCTTCCCCAACAATCGCAACTGCTAGTGCGGCTGCGATAACAGGTTCAAATAGCGTGAGTATGCTAGCTCCACTGGCTGTAACAAACCGTAGCCCAAACCCAAAAGCGACGTAACCTAACCCCATTGGAATCAAGGCCATGTAGAGCATGACCGTCGTATTAGTTGATGATGCAAATAGATTATCGCCCGTGATGAAAAGTGTTGGTAGAAGCAAAACTCCACCAATACCAAAAACACTTCCCATGGCCGTTTGCGATTCAATGCCGTGGTCAATCATAGCCTTTACTCCCCATGAGTAAATGGCGTACGTCAGACCTGCCAATAGGCCAAGTAATACACCCCAATGCTTCATATCCTGATCAAATAAGCTATTTGCGGATGACTCAGAAGCCAGCAACAAGGTAATGCCAATGACCCCGATTGCGAAACTCATCATCCAGCGCTTGGTTATGGTCTGATTTCGGCTAAAGAGACACTCTAACAAAGCAGAAAAGAAAGGTGCAGTGGAGATAGAAACAACCGTACCAATAGCCACACCGGCGAATCGCATTGATGAATAAAAAGCCAGTGGGTAGGTGGCTAAGGCGATAATACTAATCAGTAACGTTTTCTTCTTATGTACGACTTTTCGAAAATCTCTCTTCAGTGACTTCGCAGACAGACATGCTTGCATAAATCCACCAATACCCATAGAAAATGCGCCAATGGCGAGAGCACTGACATCCGGTGCCAAGCTGGCAGCGGTGCCCGTCGTTCCCCACAGGGTTGAAGCAAAAAGTATGGATAAAGTTCCTAATTGATAGTCGGTGAAATGTTTTTTTAACACTGTAATTTCTACCTAGTGAATGGCTGTTTTAGGGTAGAAAGAATAAAAGAAAGCGATAGAGATTTTTGTGCTGAAAAGACGGAATACTTGTTCCAGAAGACTATTCTAGTGACTATCGGGAAAACTCTCTAGGAGACATACCAAAATGCATTGAAAACCGTCGACTAAACGCGGAAAGGTCACTATAGCCAACTCGTTCAGCTATCAACTGAACTGGAAGGTCTGTATGAGTCAGTAGTGCTTTGGCTTTTTCCATACGTTGTAGTGTAATGTACTTATGGACGCTCACTTTTAGCTGCTCTTTAAAAAGCTTTTTAAACTGCGTCGGACTCAAGCAAGCGGCATTCGCTAATGAGGCAATGGTGAGTGGCTGATCAAGCTGCTCGGCGATCACAACCTGTACATCTCGAATACGCGAATCTACGGAGCGAGACCGCTTTTGCTGCTCTAGCAACAGATAGAAGGTTGCAACCATTGAGTTTTCAATTTCATCATTAACCTGATACTCAAGTTGCTTTTCGACAAACTGGATAAAGCTCAGTAGAGGCGGGCTAATCGAAAACACAGCCACACTATTATCCATCAAATGAGTGGGCAAAGTGGTCATATCCGCAACAATAAAGCGTGATGACTCTTCGGCATTAAAACCGTGGGCACAACTTTTGGGGATGACTATGCAGTCGCCAACCGCCACCTTTCCGACATAACTATCCATATCAATATGTATGTTGCCCTGGAGAGGAAGCACCAGTTGATGATAATCACTATGAGTATGTCGGCTCATACGTTTCGTGTAGGAGCGAATGCTTAAGTTAGATTTCATAAAAACAACATACAGTTAAAGAATACCACATTATAGCGTTGAAAGTATCGAGGTTGAAAGCTGGGCAGTTGTAAGCCCCGATCTTGAATGGGATGTGGTTTGTTAGTCCGCCTCGGACTCTAACGAGGCCAACCAACGAAGCACTTCCGCAGTTGCTTCAATAAGATCGCTTGGGATGTACTGGTCGACGTTGCCGTCGGCGTATAGTGCACGAGCAAGAGGGACTTTTTGCATCACAGGCACGCCTTCCTCTCTAGCGATTGCGACCATACGTTTGGCTACCGCCTCGGTTTCCATCAAAGTGATGACGGGCAGGGGCGTTTCGCCTTTCTTGTAATAAAGGCCAACCGCGATATGTGTTGGGTTTGTAACTAATACATTAGAACGTTTAACGTTTTCGCGTTGATTGGAGGCTTGTAGCTCTTGGTGCAACTGACGACGTTTGCTTTTTATTTCTGGACTGCCTTCCATCTCTTTGTATTCGCGCTTCACTTCGTCCTTGCTCATTTTGAGCTTTTTCGTGTGATCAAACTTCTGGTACGCAAAATCTGCTGCAGCGATGACGATGAAGCCTACCGAAGAGATAATCATTAATTGTTTAATCATGACGCCAGTAATGGTCGGGACACATTCTAGCCCACAAGTTGGAATTTGCATTAAAGCGTTGATATTACCGCGTAATGTCACCCAGATAATGCAGGAAAGAAGAGAGACTTTAAGGATCGACTTGATAAACTCAATCACACTCTTAAGGGAAAAAATGCGTTTGGCCCCTTCGACGGGATTGATCTTTTTGATGTCGGGTTTAACGGATTCACCACTAAATAGGAACCCGAACTGCCCCATATTGGAAAAGATGGCGACGAGTGCAGCAACCAGAATAATCGGAGCAAGTAGATAGGCAATTTCTTTTGCGATGGCGATAGCGACATCGACTAGCGCATCTTGGAAACCCTGATAAGCAAGCTTACTTGGTAGGAGAATAAGCGCTGAGATGTGCGACATGTAATAATCGGCGAACGCAAACAGTACAATTATGAGCGCCAAAATTAATGCAGACGATACGATTTCTTGGCTTTTGGCAACCTGACCTTTCTGTCGAGCATCGCGTAACTTTTTTGCGGTGGGTTGCTCTGTTTTTTCTGCACTCATAAAGAATCCTAAGCGTTATTGCCAAATGGTATTGAGTTGTTCTGCGAATCGGGTAATGCCGTAAAACTGTACTTCAAAGTGATCCATCATTATTCCGAGATACACGATCAGTAAAACACTCGCGATGGCACTTTTTATTGGCATGGCAAGGAAAAAAACATTCAATTGCGGTGCAAAACGACTGATAAGCGCCAGACCAAACTCAGCAAGAAACATTGCCAACACTAGTGGAGCGGACATCAACACACCAAGCCACATAAGCTGTTCAAATTGCGCGTAGAAGAAGCTAACCCATGCGTCGCTAACGGTTGGGAAAAAGTCCACGATCGGCCAAGATGTATAGCTTTTGAATAACGCATAGATAAAAGTGACAAAGCCCCCGCCAGAGAAGAACAGGGTAATCAACGTTTGGGTCAGTAATACCGCTGTTGGTGTGGATTGTGAGCCTAGCGTTGGGTTAAACATACTTGCCATGGCAGCCCCACGTTGGTTGTCGACCAGAAAACCGGCCGCTTCTATCGCCCAAAAAGGGATAGCAGCAACAAACCCTATCAATAGCCCAATTAATACCTCCTTACCCAAAATCACTATCAGCAAAATGCCGTCGGTTTCTGCAGGCAAGCTTTGCTGATTAATCATCGGAAATATAAACAGCGCGAGTGAGCAAAGTACACCATTTCTCACCATGGTGCCGCCTAGCATTTGCTTGCTCAAAATAGGCAAAAAGATGAAGCATGCCATTAACCGAGGTAACGTCAGGCTGTACAAAAATAAAGCCTGGTGTAAGTCGTGATAACTCATCGTATTTGAGGAATTTTATCCATAGCAAGCGAGGCGAAGGCGTGGAGCTCTGCCCCTAGCCATTGCGTTGTGACGAACAGCGTAATAATGACCGCGATAAGCTTGACCACAAAGCCTAACGTTTGTTCTTGGACCTGAGTTAACGCCTGAATAAGCGACACCAATGTACCAACCAATGCTGCGACTAAAATCGGCGGTAATGACAAGTACAACACTAGGGTTAATGCTTGAGTCGTGAAATGAATGATTTCAGCAGAATGCATACTTTCTCCGTGATTAACCGTAACTCAACACTAAGCCGTGGGTGAGCTTTGTCCAGCCGTCAAGCAAGACAAAAAGCAACAATTTGAAGGGGAGGGAAATCGTCATTGGCGATACCATCATCATCCCCATCGCGAGTAGGATATTCGACACAATTAGGTCAATAGCGATGAACGGTAAGTACAACAGAAAGCCAATTTCAAAAGCGCGAGTAAGCTCGCTGACGGTAAATGCGGGCAGTAAGAGCAATAAGCTGTCCGACTCTAAACGGTCTACGTACTTCTGTGGCCACAATGTGCGTGCAGCATCAGTGAAGAATATGGCTTCGGTTTCCCGAATATGCTTTTTCAAAAATTCTCGATAAGGCTGTAAACCGCTTTCAATGAGGCCTTCTACACTTGCAGAATCTTCAAGGGAGATATCATGCTGCTTTACGTAGTCGTAGGTTTCAAACCCGACGGGAGCCATGATGAAAATTGACAGAATGATAGCCAATCCGTAAAGCGCCATATTCGGCGGAATTTGCTGTACACCGAGAGCGTTACGCAGCAGTGAGAATACAACGGCGAGTTTCACAAATGACGTCGCCATCATGGCGATAAATGGGATCAGTGCCAGCAGTGCTAAGCTGACAATGAGATTGAGCTCGTCGGGTAACTGGATCATGCTGGCTCCTGCGTGCCACCGAACAGCTCCAGTACGCGCACACCTAAATGTTCGTTAACATTAACCAGTTCACACTCACCAATGATTTTGCCGTTGGCACGCAATGTTACCGGCTTAGATACAGGCTGGTTTAGCTCGAATACGTACCCTGGCTGAAGCTGGTTAAGCTGCTCTAGCGTGATGGTTTGATGGCCGATATCAAACGTGAGTTCCACAGGCAGTTGCTGGTGGTCGGTTAACATTTCTGAAGTGTTTACGTCATTCATATTGGTTTCTTTTTCAATAATGTGAAGAGTTTGGTCATCTAGCTGGCAGCGCCAGAGATTCTGGTTAGATACTTGAAAAATGGCTTGTTGCTTGGCGATGTAACCATCGTCAAAGAAGATGACATCTCCCAGCTCGAGCGAATTAAATTCGCTTAACGTCAAATGGGTCCTTCCAAGACTTAACCACACAGGTAAAGCGAGGTGTCGAGCTTGTAGAGCAGCGCTGTTTGGTAGCGCATCCAACAACACGTCTGATCCTTCGCTAACCCACAAACAAAGAGAGCCGTTAGGCTTATTGAGCGTTAACATTAAAGTATGCTCTTGGGCCTGGCTCGCCTCTAACGGCTGTAGTTGACTAAGAATGGGTAACTGACCAAATAGCGCTTTGATTGCCTCACTATGCGGTTCTATCTGTGAGCTCAAAAGTGCTAACTGGAGGGAGTTAGGCAGGGACTCAAACGCAGTAGCATTTAAGGTCGATTTCAGCCAATGTTGGAGCTGCGCACGAGAAAAGTCTACTTGTAGGGTTTGCCCTCCAATCAACGTGGTTAAACGGAACCCTTCAAATGAAGGGATTTGAGCAACAGTAATCGATACGCTCTGACCATCAGTCCCTTGGAAGTGGCACTGTTTTGCACAAAGTTGATTGCTGAGCGCGATACTTTCTGCATCCACTTTGGGTATTATTAACGGTGTCATAGGTCATTCTCCGCTTGCCATTCTTCATACACGCTGCGTTGTTGGCGTGAGTGTTGTTGTTCATGTTGTTGTTGATCGAGCTGTTGAGTTTGTTCGCTGATCGCTAAGCGAAGTGGCTGCTCACCACCGAATCGGTTTAGCCGTTCAGCAAGATCTTGTCTAGCTTGCTGGCTAATAATGGAAAGGGCATGCTCTTGTCGAATCGTCACGCTATACCCTTGAGCGTCCAACTTGATGTGGATTTCGCCACCTTTTAATTGTCCTTCACTTAGAAACAGCCGAACCTCTTTGTTGTCCGATGCGGTTGGCAGAGCAACATAGATTTTATCCACCAATTGCTGGAGTAATTGGTTTACGTCTCGCGTTGGGCTTGGTTGAGCCTGCGAAGCAACACTTTTTAGGATGACATCGCCTTGTGTTACCGCACTTGCAAGGGGTTGAGAAGGCACTTTTTCTTCATCCGTTTTAACGGCGACTAGTGCGCTTTTCGTCACGATTTTTTCAAGAGGCTTGGTTTCAGGCAGGCCACCAGTTTGGTCTGATCGTTTGCCTGTATTCTGTAGCGGCGGAGTTGCACGCTTATTGTGCGTTTTTTCAGTTTGCCTTTTCGTTAAGCCAACAATGTTAATCCCATCTTGAGCGAGCTCTGTCGCTGTCGCATTTTGGGGGAGCAAGCCAGATTCAAGCGTAGAGAGATACTCCGGCGAGGTATGTTTATCCATCGGCGTCGGTTTATCATCTTTCAAATGAGCTTGAAAGTGAGGATCAACACGCTCGGTAGAAGGGGAGCTTAGAACTGTGTCGCCATCGCTTTTTCCATCATGTTTAAGCAATTTATTGTTTTTGCTAATTATTTCTTCGCTATTTGCTGCGTCGTCTTGCGATTTCTCTATATCTCTCTTACTGACGACGTCACTTTGACCTTTTAAAGTGGAGATGTTTTTGTCAGCGTTGGCTTCTTGGTTCGATAGGTTAAGTTTCTTATCTAGACCTTGAGATGTCTTATGCCTTAGCGGTATGTCTTCTTCGCCACTATGATTCTTTTGGGGATTCGCAACGATAGACTCCTTTTCCTTGCTAGGCTTCTTCGTCATTGCATGCTCGAATTGTGATTGAAGCTCGGCCTCCTTCTCGAGAGGCACTTGTTCCGGCGTTGATTTGTGCAGCGTATTCGATGTTTCAGTTGTTGGGGTAATGCGCATAGTGAACCTTTAGATAATGTCGACAGTGCGAAACTCTTCCTGTTCGAGCTCTTCTTGGTATTGCCTTTCTCGCGATTTTTCCGCGACTTCTTGTTGCTGCAACTGAACGAATTTTTCTTTGGTTTTATGGGCTTGTCGCGCCTCTTTTTGCTTTTCTTTAAGTGCCGAGCGTTCGATTTCAAGCGCTTTTTTTGACTCGGCCACACGTTGTTTAAGTTCGGCTTCTCTCTCTCTTAACAACGCGATTTCTTGTCTTAATGTTTCTAGCTCTTTGAGAACGAGTGTTTGTCGTTTTGCTTTAGCAAAACGTCGCTCTTCTTCTTCCTGGCGCCAAACGTGATAGTCCGCGACAGAACGTTCGGCCTTTTGAACCTGTGCTGCGGCGTTTGACACTCGGTATTCTTGACGCTTGACGGCTTTATCCGCACGTTCAGCGCGAATTTTTTTGATTTCTAATAAGCGTTCTATCATTGTTTCGCCATCCCTTTAAGTTGAGCGATAGCGCCATCAAGATCGCTTGGTTCATGAGTGCCTTGGCGTAAAAAGGCGCGTATATCATCACTTTGTGCTATGGCCATATCCGCTCGGCTATCTGCACCATGTTGGTATTCGCCAATTTTGATTAGCAGTTCAACTTCTTCATACTTAGCTAACATTTCGCGAATATGAGCAGCAGACGCCTGATGATCGGATTCAACGATTTGATTCATCACTCGGCTTGCTGACCGAAGTACATCAATCGCAGGGTAGTGGTTCATTGCCGCAAGTTTACGCGAGAGAATAATGTGCCCGTCTAAAATTGAGCGAGTTTCATCCGCGACAGGCTCTGTCATGTCGTCACCTTCCACCAACACGGTGTACAGTGCTGTAATTGATCCTTTGTCTGATTGTCCAGCTCGTTCCATCAGCTTTGGCAAAGCGGCAAAAACGGAAGGCGGATAGCCACGTCGTGTTGGTGGCTCGCCTGCGGCTAGTCCAATCTCCCTCTGTGCGCGGGCGAAACGCGTTACAGAATCCATCAGCAGTAGCACGCGTTTACCTTGGTCACGAAAATATTCTGCGATAGAAGTGGCAACAAAAGCGGCTTTGGCGCGCTCCATTGCTGGGCGATCAGAGGTAGCGACCACTAAAACCGATTTGGCCATTCCTTCTTCGCCTAGGTCATGCTCAATAAACTCGCGCACTTCGCGTCCGCGTTCACCAATTAAGGCGAGAACGGTCACGTCAACTTCTGCGGAGCGAATCAGTTTTGCCAGTAGGGTACTTTTACCCCCGCCAGCCGCTGCAAAAATACCCATGCGCTGACCTTCACCACAGGTCAGTAGCCCATCAATGGATCGAACGCCAAGAGAGATTGGCTTTTCAATTAGTTTACGTTGCATTGGTGGTGGCGCATCGCGATAAACAGGATACCAAGCACTTGGTTCCTGACTCTGCGTACCATCGAAAGGACGTCCAAGCCCGTCAAGCGTTGTACCTAACAGGTGGTCGCCAACACCCACTTCGTGCATTTTGCCCATTGGGCTTACTTCTGTATTTGAGGAAATCCCAAACATATTTCCTAACGGGGTGAGCAAAGCGTGATGCTGCTGGAAGCCAACCACTTCCGCTAACAAAGACAGAGTTTGATCGGGATTGCGCAACTCACACAGTTCACCTACACGAACGCCAGGGACGACAGCTTTGATAATGGTGCCGGTGACTTGTGTAACGCGCCCGCGAATTTGGATCAAACGCGTGTGTTTAATCGCAGATTGTTGGATATCAGTGATGTATGAGAAATCGTTCAAGGTAAAAATATGCGCAATGATTGATGCTGAGAGGATAGAAAGTATAAGAATCAATTTATAGTGAATATCAGTCGGGAGTTTTTAGAAAACTGAAAGCGCACTAAAAAAACACGTCTGATTTTGACAGCTTCAACAAAGCGCACTTTCTATAATTCGCCTGTATTGTGCGGAAGGAGTGCAAGTGAATGAGTATTATCAACAATCATATCGCAACAAATCCAAAGTTTGATGCGTCTATCCAAAACGGGTTGGAATCGTCTCGCCCCGACGTTTCACAAAAAGGCAATTATCGCGGTGAAACCGTCCGTGTTCACAATGCTACACAATCACTTTTTGATGCGATGGAAGAACTCACTTCACTCGGTTCCGAAAAAGCAGAGAAAGATCTGACTAAGCGCAAAGTGAAAGACAGTGGTGTTCGAGTTAATGAAGCACATGAACTCGTTTCGGACTATTTAAGAAAAGTCCCTGATCTTGAAAAGAATCAAAAGATCAAAGATTTGGCTACAAAAATGGCGGGAGGAAATATCTCGACCATCGCGCAATTACAAGCCTACTTGAATGGGTTTTCCGAGGAGAAAAGCCATCAATACCTCGCGCTAAAAGCCGTTAAAAAGTTTTTGAGTGCGAGTCCAGAAAGTAAACACCTACTAGCGCTGATTGACCAAGCACTTCTAAGAATCGAGCAAAACCCAGATACATGGTCTCAAATTGATACGGAAATCCGTGTCTCAAATTTTGCTGATGAATATAGCCAAGAGCAAGAGTTTAGCTCTTTGCATCAGCTGCGCGGCTTCTACCGCGATACCGTTCATAGTTATCAAGGGCTCGGCGCTGCTTATCAAGATGTGGTGGCGCGCTTTGGTGAGCAGGAGGTATCGACCGCTGTTGACTTTATGCTGCAAGGCATGAGTGCAGATCTTAGTGTTCAAGGTAGCAGTATCGATTCGGTTAAGTTGCAGTGGTTGATGTCCGATATGCAAAAACTCAAAACTCTAAATACGTTGCAAGATCGTGTGAGTCAGTTGTTCCAAATGTTTAAACCGGAAAGGACGAATTATGGCTTATCAAGTTTCTAATTTGATGGCTGATGTGATTGCGTTGGTAGAGCTGCGATGGGTAAGCAGTGATGAGATATGGAAAGTCGCCAACGCAATGGAATTGACGGCGGTAGAACAAAAAATCGATTTTTTTCGAGAGTTCCATAAGTTAGTTCGCGCAATCCCAATTGACGTATTCGCCGATGAAGAACAACGACAGAATTTAATCCAAGCGGTACAAAAGGCGCTAGACGAAGCCATTGATATAGAAGAAGAGGAAGCGTGGGAAGATGAGTTGGATTGATGCATCCGTCGATGAATTTTGCCGAGGAATGGGGCTCGATGCCGTCGATTTCTCATCAGCTGGACGGGTGCAGCTGGATTTTGAGCAAAGTGGTACGCTGCATATTGAGCGACAGGGTGAGCAGTTATTCTTGATGTTGTCTCGAGCGTTATCTTGGCATCAAACCAGTGACATTATTCAAAGTGCACTGTGTTTGTGTCATGCCGATCAAGGCTGGCCTTTCGAAATTAAAACCGGCTTGTTAGATGAACAAACTCTGGTTTTTTCAGCAAGGCTAAAAGGAGAAGAAGTAACACTTCCGACCTTAGAGCAAGCGTTTACGCTTTTGGCTCGTCTACATAACGATGTGGCAGGCTCATGACTCGAGTCAGCACTTTAAACGTAGGCATCGAAGCCTTTACGCATGTTACTCATAGTGAAGTTAAGGCCGATTTCCCAGAGCGATTTCAATTGCTTCCTGATGGTCAGGCGGTCGCTACACATTTAGAGAAGCTCTATGATCTCAGGCCTTCAGACCAATATCTCATCGCGTTAACTAAGCCCAAGCTGCTGCACTCAGAGTTGTTGCGTCCAGAAAAATACCGTCAACAATTTGATGAAACGTTAGCTCAGCTGCAAGTTCTTGCACAGGATTCAGGCTCCGCTTCTTTTATCAAAGCATCTGAAACGCTACAAAGTACGCAACTAGATCAGCGTTACCTCACTATGGCGCTCAATCTCCTTATTCAGGTCTAACCAACATGTTGAGATCCAAAGACATTGAACTCTTACTTGTTCACGCTGCGCTACAAGTTCAATACCAAAAGCCAGAGCATGCCATTTCTATTCTCGATGCGGTTCTAGAAATAGAACCGCAGCACAAAGAGGCGATGCAAACACTTGCTGTGGCGTGTTTACAAAGTGGTCGATATACCCGGGCGATTGAGGTGTGTGAGCACTTATTAAAATCCGACCTTCATCCTGACTCGGCAGGACTCTGGTTTTGTTTAAGCCAAGCGCGTTGGAAACAAAATGACGTCGATGGGGCACGCCAAGCGCACCGACGCTATCTGCAATCTTTAAATAGTGAATCACATGAATAAGTTGATCGATATTCTAAACAAAGTAGGGCAACGCAAAGACATCATGCTTGCGGTGATGTTACTCGCGATCGTCTTTATGATGATATTGCCACTTCCTACCGCACTGGTGGATGTACTGATTGGCACCAACATGAGCATTGCGGTGGTGCTGCTTATGTTAGCGATTTACATCACCACGCCACTTGAGTTCTCTGCATTTCCTGCGGTGCTATTGATCACGACATTGTTTCGTCTGTCTTTATCTATCACGACAACCCGCTTGATCTTGCTACAAGGCGATGCTGGTCAAATCGTTTATACATTCGGTAACTTCGTTGTGGGCGGTAACTTAGTGGTCGGTATTGTTGTGTTCCTGATCATTACCATTGTTCAGTTTATGGTGATCACCAAAGGCTCAGAGAGGGTAGCAGAAGTTAGTGCGCGCTTCTCACTCGATGCGATGCCTGGTAAGCAGATGAGTATTGACGGTGACATGCGTGCCGGAGTAATTGACGTACACGAAGCTAGGCACCGACGATCACTGATTGAAAAAGAAAGCCAAATGTATGGCTCGATGGATGGCGCGATGAAGTTCGTTAAAGGCGACTCCATTGCGGGTCTGGTCATCATTGTGGTCAACATCTTAGGTGGCGTCACGATCGGGGTAACGCAAAAAGGCATGAGTGCTTCTGAAGCACTTGAATTGTTTGCGATTTTGACCGTTGGTGATGGTTTGGTATCGCAGATCCCGGCACTCTTTATCGCGATTACCGCCGGTATTATCGTGACGCGTGTTTCTCATGAAGACTCTTCTGATCTTGGATCGGATATTGGTGGGCAGGTGATTGCTCAGCCACGAGCACTTCTTATTGGTGGTGTGCTTTTGGTGCTGTTCGCACTCATCCCTGGGTTTCCAAAAATCACTTTTCTGGTCTTGGCCGCCGTGGTTGGTGGTGGTGGTTTCTTCCTTTTCTATCAACAGAAAAAACAAGCGGAATCAGATAGCACCGACTTATCAAGCTTTGTTTCGCAAGGGGCCGGTTCGCCAGCAGCGAAGCCAAGCAAACCTACGCCTTCTAGAAACAGTAAAGGTAAGTTAGGTGAGCAAGAAGAGTTCGCCATGACAGTCCCGCTGTTGATTGATCTTGACGCGAGCCTTCAGGAAAGCTTGGAAGCGGTCGCATTAAATGAAGAGCTAGCAAGGGTGAGGCGCGCACTATATCTCGACCTCGGCGTGCCTTTCCCGGGTATCCACCTGCGTTTTAACGAGGGGATGCAAAATGGCGAATATTTAATTCAGTTACAAGAAGTTCCGGTTGCACGAGGACGAATTGTAAAAGACCAACTCTTGGTGACAGAAGGGAATGAGCAGATCGACTTATTAGGCGTGCCTTATGAGCAAGATGAAGATTTTCTACCCGGTATTTCTAGCATTTGGGTGGCACAGAGTTATGAGCAAAAACTCGTAGCCAGTCATGTCGGTTTTCTCACACCCGACAGGATTTTAACGTACCACTTGTCTCATGTTCTCAAGGAGTACGCACAAGACTTTATTGGTATTCAGGAGACGCGTTATCTGTTGGAGCAGATGGAAGGCAGTTATTCGGAGCTAGTCAAAGAGGCCCAGCGTATTGTTCCGTTGCAAAAAATGACGGAAATCTTACAACGCTTGGTTTCTGAAGACATTTCTATCCGAAACCTTCGCGTGATCTTGGAAGCGATGGTTGAGTGGGGCCAAAAAGAGAAAGATGTTGTACAGCTGACGGAGTACATTCGTTCCAGCTTAAAACGTTACATTTGCTACAAATACGCGAGCGGACAAAACATGTTGCCCGCTTACTTATTGGATCAAAATCTCGAAGACACAATACGCAGCGGTATTCGTCAAACCTCAGCAGGGAGTTACTTGGCGTTAGATCCGTCAGTAACGCAACAATTTGTCAGTGATGTGAAACAGACCATTGGTGACTTAAGCCGCATGCCGAATAAACCTGTGCTAGTTGTGTCTATGGATGTACGCCGATATGTGCGAAAGCTTATTGAATCGGAATACTACGATCTGCCCGTTTTGTCATTTCAAGAACTAACCCAGCAAATCAATATTCAGCCACTGGGAAGGGTGGGGATGTAATGAAAACAAAACTAATACTCTCGCTGGCGCAAGCGGGGATCGAAGTGACGCCATACTTTTGGCAACAAAGTGAAATTCAACTTGGTTATCGAATTGAAGTTGAGGGCTTAGAGCTCGTTT
Organism: Vibrio sp. 1731; assembly: GCF_033339955.1. Taxonomy (NCBI): domain Bacteria; kingdom Pseudomonadati; phylum Pseudomonadota; class Gammaproteobacteria; order Vibrionales; family Vibrionaceae; genus Vibrio; species Vibrio sp. 1731. The sequence goes on from NZ_JAWOVO010000020.1 coordinate 28,612, forward strand.
TTCGGGTGGAGGACGGTGAAATCATCATCGTTCTTCTGAAACGCGTTCGTCCAAAATTGGGGTTGAGTAACCCCTTTGCCGGCTTATTTCTCTTGGCTGAACATGCCATTCAACTTTATCCCTCCGATTGGGTCATTCGCGGCAACGTCGATGTGTTACGTGGTAGCAACATGAGCAGCCAGCGATTGGCACAGTTCTATCTAAAAGCATGCGGTGCAAGCCATGATGAGCTAGACGACTGGTACTGTTTACGCCTAGCAGATTATAGACCTTTGAAAAAGTTGAAAAAGTAAAAACTCACGACTGTTACTGACAGCACCGATGAGATGACCCGCTTTAAGATAGGAATCAAGATGAAGCAACCGTTTACCGATGCGATTGAGAACGCTGAGCTTGCCATTAGAAAAGCTGAAGACAGAACCGATATTTTTAACGAGCTATTGGAAGGCTTAGGTGTTGGTCCTGTTGCGGGTGATGTTTTACTTGGCGGCATAAAAGCACCAGTAGATACCATGAAACGTGCAGAGCAAGAGCTAATAGACGAAGTCCAACGCCGCCGGCAACAACAAAATCAGCTACAAGGTACGTCAGGTAAACGCAGAAAGCGTCCCACAGTGATGCGCGGCATGATGATTTAGAGGTTTGGAAATGACGAATATGAAAACGACTGGCTCTACGACAGGAGCAACAGACACAGCTGCGAGTAGTGCACCATTACCCACTTTCCAACAAAACTTGATAGAGGCATTTACCCCTGTACTGGGTGAAGCAGAGACTCAGCAACTTGCCTCGATAATCTCTTCATTGCCAACTATCTCGGGACAAACGGAATCACAAAGCATCGCGCTTTATGTTGATACGCTTGAAAACCTAAAAGCGAAAAATAACGCGTTTGCTGGTATATCATTGACCGACACCGCATCGGTTTGGATAAAGTCGCTACAAAGTGCTAACTCAGATGGCGAATTAACCGCAGCCGAGTTTAATGCTCAAACAAACCAAACGCTATCAAATCAGTTTCAGGCTTGGTTTAGTAAGTTACTGACGGAAAACGTAGATAGCTCGTTATCTACTGAGTTTGTTAGTCAATTTAATTTGGGGACTCAGAGTAACCAAGCGGAGCAGATCGCCAACCTCTCCGAGACAGGTCTGGCTAACGCCACCAAAGAAATTTCTCTTTTTGTTGCAGAGCTTGCTAATCAAATGGGCGCCCGTGAAGTGAGAGATGCTTCTATTTCTTTTCTTCGCAATGCTTTTAGTAGCTTAGGTTCCGTTAATCTCGCGCAACTGAAGAGCTCGGATTTTCTGTTGACTAAAGAGAGTTTCGCCCTTCAAGTCTCAGCTCAATTAAAAAGTAGTTTTCAAGGCATTGGTATTACTTTAAGCACCGATGACGCAAGTGCGCTAGCTAGCAGAATTACCTGGACTCCAGGTATTTCTAAACAGCAGCTTAAAGAAGCGTTAGATGAAATGGCCGCTCAAGTGAAAGGCCAATATAGTGCAGCTTATGGTGAGGCGACTGGAACGAACAATCTAAAAGCAGCACTTAACACTGTTATTGGTGGAACTGAGCCTTTGACCCTTTCTAGCTTGTTCGCCAACTTCGCGGTGAGTTTAACAAATATAGAAATCGACGACTTTTACCAGGACAGCGCGATAGCCGATGTCCAAAAGACACAAATAACGGCAGCTCAAGTTAATTTGATCAAAGAAAACACCGAACGAGATATCCGATTACAGTTTGAAAAAATAGTAAAAGGTGAATCTACCGGGGCTTCATTTACTGAGCGATACGAGGCATTGCGCAAGAACTTAGGGGCATTGAAAGAGCGTCTACTCAATATCACCGATAAAGAGAAAGCGGATCGCGAGGTGAGAGCAGAGCACTCTCTAACGGCTCGTGATTTGTTGGCCGTTGTTGAGTCCAGCATTGGAGACCGTTTTGATGAGCAAGTGCTGCTTGCACTAAATGAGCGTCGTGTTAACCGTTTAGAGAAACGTAATGACCAGAAAGAGGCATTAGAGGATCTCACAATACAGCTTAAAGTTTTTGGTGTTGTGCAATCAAAAATTCACTCTACGCAAAGTGTTGATGGGGTTTATAAACCGGGATATCCAGAAAGTAACTTCAAAGCGAGTGACTTTAACTACAGTAATCAAACGGATTTTGAAGCTTCACCTGAGTACAAGTATTTGATGGATAATAAGATAACCAACCATCGAGACTTCCTTCAAACACAAGGTATTACTATCGGTGATGGTGCGTCGTACCAAGACGAAGAGAAGTCGAAAAAACTGTCTAATTTTTCTAGTTCTGTCAGTGCTAAATCCAAGTTGCTTAACGATGAAGTGCAAATCAAAACCACTGAGCTGAACGACACCAGTTCTCAATACAACTCGACCGTTGAAGCGATGAACAAGTTTGTTCAGAAGTACCACAGTATTTTACAAGAAATCCTACGAGCCATTTAAGGATAACCAACCATGACTAAAACAAACGCGACCGATCCATCTCAAATGCAAGCAGAAGAACTGCTGTCTTTTTTGGAAGAGGGAGGCACGCTAAAAATGTTGCACGATGTGTCTCAGGACACCATCGAACATATTTATGCCGTAGGTTACAACTTTTTCCAATCGGGAAAGATTGAGCAAGCAGCGAAAGTATTTCAATTACTCAGCATGCTTGATCATTATCAGGCGCGATTTTTCATTGGCCTTGGCGCGGCTCGTCAGGAGTTGGGTGAGTATCTGCAGGCAATAGACGCCTACAGCTACGCAGCGCTAGTGGACGTAAATGATCCACGCCCACCTTTTCACTCTGCTGAATGTCACCTGAAACTGGAACAACTGACAGAAGCAGAGAGTGGGTTTTATAGCGCGAAGGAGATGTCTGCCGGAAAATCACAATATGCAGATTTGCATGAGCGTGCAGGCATCATGTTAGAAGCGGTGAGAAATAAAAAGGAGTAATTAGACTATGAGTTCTATTGCACTTGACCGCATCCAGACACAGGTTTATAGCCCTGAATCTGGCCAAGCCACGTTAGATAACGTGCAGAAAACGGCGTCTACAGCGACGCCTTCTGTGACGGTAGAAAACGTGAAGAGTAAAGATGCAGATGTACTGAACACCGGAAAAGTAAAAGTTCAGTTAGATGCACCTAACACAGCTGTTAGTGACAAAGTGAATGATTTGACGCTAAAAGCCATGGCACAGCTGCAAAAGATCGTCGATACCATTGCAAAATCTCTCCATGCAGTTGCAGACCAAACAGGTTCGATTGCCGTCAAAATCATCGCAGGATCTGCTGATGATTTTGAAGTAGAGCTTGCTGCTATCACGGATAAACTGAAAAGTGCTCAAAACGAGCTGAAAATTCAGGAAGTGAAGGTCGCAAAAGCTAAGCACGAAAAAGAGATGGTGGAAAACCAAGACAAAATCAAAGAATCGGAAGCCGCTGCAAAAGAAGCCCAAAAATCAGGCTTAGCAGCGAAGATCTTTGGTTGGATCAGTGCGGTGGTTTCTATTGTTGTTGGTGCCGTAATGGTGGCAACGGGTGTTGGTGCAGCAGCCGGTGCACTTATGATCGCTGGTGGCGTCATGGGAGCAGTGAGCATGGCGTTGCAAGAGCCAGCCGTTCAAGATGCGCTAAAAGAAGCGGGCGTAAATGTCGATGTGTTAAACAAAGTCGTAATGGCATTAGAAATCGCCGTCGCGGTTATCGGAGCTGTTGTGACGTTTGGTGGTGCAGCAGCTGGTGGTATCGCGAAACTTGCAGCGAAAGGTGCTGGTAAGGTAGCTCAAAAGGTCACGGAAATCGCTACGAAAGCCGCTGCAAACATGGCGAAAGTGGCGGATATGGGCACAAAAGCTGCGACAACAACAGCGAAAGCGATTCGTTATGGCGCAGAAACCGTTGATCTCGCCGTCAACGTGGGTAAAGGCGCAACGGACAGTGTCCACGCTGCTAACAATGCTCACGTGACAGAGATTCAGGCTGATATCACAGACCTTCGAGCCAAAATGACGTTAAGCCAGGCTGTCATTGATAAGCTCAAAGAAGAGATTGGTAAGTTGATGGAAGACTTCCAAGAGCTGATGAGCCTCATCATGCAAATGATTCAAGCGAAAAGTGAAACTATGCAAACGGTGTTAAGCCGTCCTGCAACGGTATAAGGAGTTTATTATGCTAGATAAAGTAGGCGGAACGGGTCGTGGTGAACTATACGGTTTAGGCGATACCATTAAAACCAACAAAGCAGAAAAAGCGCCGGAAACAAAGCTTGAAGCGGGCGCCGTTAAAAGCCAAAGTGAGTCAGGTGTTTCTGGTGCAGCACGCTACCAGTTAGAGACACCTAAAGCTCCTACAGTGAGTAATCAAGCTCAAGTTGTTACAAACCTAATGAGCGCTCTTGCACCGACGGTGAGCTCATTAATGAGCACAACGATGAAAGCGCTTAACGGTGAGGAGGTGATCAAGTCACCATCAGATGCGGTATCACAATCGTTGACGCTATTAACATTGTTGTATCAAGTATCAAAGCTGAGCCGTGAGCAGCAAGTGCTACAACGTGAAATTGCTGTTGAAGCAAACGTCGCGAGTTTAGAAAGCCAAGCGGCAGAACTAAACAACTCGGCAAGCGCGATGATCGCGATGGCAGTCGTTTCGGGTGTACTAGCGGGTGCTACCGCAATTATTGGTGCCCTTGGTTCTTTCAAAGCAGGGAAAGAAATCAAGAATGAAATGGCGAGCAATAATGTACTTAAAACGCAAAAAGCTGGCTTCGATCAAGCAGAAGAGTTATTAAATAACAATAGCTTGTCTAAAACGCAGCAAGATCAGGTTAAGCGTGCGCACTCACTAGCGAAAGACAATATCGCAGACACGACAGCGCAGCTGACAAGTGGTGGCCGTAAGTTCGATAAGTTGATGAGCTCAAACCAAGCGAAGAACGCGATTCTTCAAGCTTTGGGTCAGATGGCAAACTCAGCATCGAATGTAGAGCAAACCAAAGCGCAAGCGCGCAGCAAAGATGATGAAGTACAAGCGACTCGCGCACAAGCAGCCAAACAGAAAGCCGATGAAAACATTGGTTTCCAAGAAGGCTTATTGAAAGAGCTACGTGACTTGTTCCGATCTATCTCAGATAGCCAGAACCAAGCGTGGCGAGCATCAGTCCCAACGGTGTAACCATCCGTTTCACTAACTACAAAGCGTTGTTTATACAACGCTTTTTTTATGGCATTCAAGTCTAAATGTTATTTATCAGTAGGTTAAGTTGATAAAAAAGTATATATCTATAAATCAACCTCCAAGGATGAGAACTCAAACGTTATCAAATTGTTAACGATTGCTATACTTAAACGGTCATTAACACAAGTAAAAGGGATGTTCAATGTTTAAGTTTAAGCAAATCGCACTTGCGGCTTCTTTGGCTGCACTCACAACAGGCTTTTCTGCGTCTGCGGAGGAAACGTTTGTCACGATTGGTACCGGTGGCGTAACAGGGGTTTATTATCCGACTGGTGGCGCTATTTGTCGCTTGGTTAACAAATCGCGAGAAGATCACGGTATCCGTTGTTCGGTAGAAAGTACTGGGGGATCGATTTATAACATCAACACTATTCGTGCTGGTGAATTGGACCTCGGTATCGCGCAATCAGACTGGCAGTATCATGCTTACAAAGGAACCAGTAAGTTTGAAGAAAGCGGGCCTTTTAAAGAGCTACGCGCCGTATTCTCCGTTCATCCAGAACCGTTTACTGTCGTTGCACGTAAAGACGCGAACATCAAAACTTTTGATGATTTGAAAGGTAAGCGCGTTAACATTGGTAATCCTGGTTCTGGTCAGCGAGGTACTATGGAAGTGCTAATGAACCAGTATGGTTGGAGTAACGACGACTTTAAGCTTGTCTCTGAGTTAAAAGCAGCAGAGCAATCAAAAGCACTTTGTGATAACAAAATTGATGCGATGATTTATACCGTTGGTCACCCAAGTGGAGCGATTAAAGAAGCCACTACGTCGTGTGATAGCAATATCGTAACGGTAGCTGGACCTAATGTAGAAAAACTGGTTGCAGACAACAGCTTCTATCGTGTCGCAAATGTCCCGGGTGGTATGTATCGTGGCACAGATAGTGATGTTCAAACCTTTGGTGTGGGCGCGACGTTTGTTTCTTCTACTGCGGTACCAGAAGATGTGGTTTATAACGTGGTTAAAGCGGTATTTGAAAACTTCGATGATTTCCGCCGTCTCCACCCAGCGTTTGCAAACTTGAAGAAAGAGGAAATGGTAAAAGACGGTTTATCTGCGCCTCTTCACCCAGGTGCGCTCAAATACTACAAAGAAGTAGGGCTGATTAAGTAAGCGTTGCTTTCGCTTATTATTGATGTAAAACGCCATCTTTCTCGATCAATGCCACTCGTTTAACTGCGAGTGGCATATTTCTATCTCTCGTCATCCTGTACAGCGACGAAGGAGCGTGATACAGGATCTTCCATCCGAGCACTTTGTGATCAAAATGGTTTCATTAGCCGCTCAGTGTAGTGCTATTAGATTCCTAACCTCGCTGGAGTGACACAAAAAATCGTTAAGCTATCTGCATTAATCTTTCGCGCTGGTGTTTTTGTAGGATTGTTATCCACTTGTACAAGTTTTGCTTAAACATAAACATCAATGAAAAAGTAGATAGTGATGAGAATAGAAGAAAGAGCAACAAACCCTTTAACATGATTGGGATTCAGTTGACGAGAGACACGAGCTGCAAGATACCCACCTACCAACGTACCGACCAAAACAACACTACCTGTGTGCCAGTCAATGGAGCCATTGGCAACAAAAATCACGATAGCAATGAGTGAAACACACGTAGATACGAGCAATTTCAAACCGTTCATTAAATTAATGTCTTGGTGGCCCGCTACTACCAGATAGCTCAGAACAATAACCCCTAAACCTGCGTTGAAAAAACCACCGTAAGCAGAGACACCAACAAGTAATAAACCCAACGCGATTGCTCCGAGTATGCCAGCATGTTTGTGCTCTTTCGCGACAGTTTTGATTAGCATTGTTAAACGAGAACCGGTGAGAAAAAGCACGGTGGCAAATAAGAGTAACCAAGGGATAGCTTCCATAAATAGCGATTCTGGCGTGTTGAGCAACAGATATGCTCCGACAGCGCCGCCGACTAAACTGAATGAGACTGTGAACAGCAGTTCATGCTTGTTCTTCATGATCTCTTCTCTGAACCCGACGGCTCCGCTAATGTAACCCGCACATGAAGCATACGTGTTTGTTGCGTTAGCCATAATAGGAGGAACACCTACTGCCAATAGAGCCGGAAAAGTAATAAAGCTTCCGCCTCCCGCTATGGAGTTAATGATCCCACCAATTACGCCAGCAACGAATAAAAGTGCTAGTTCTAAAAGCATAAGCAATCCTTGTTATGTTCTTTTTCATTGTTAGAGCTTCAGATGATCTAACCCACATGCTCTAACGTTCTGATATGAGGTTTACTTTACCCGCTCTAAAACAAAATTGTTCAGTTCTGTAACGTTTTTGATGACATGAACGGCTTTAGTTTGAGAGTACCCCTCGAGGCGAGACATAAAGTCATCATTCCAGAATGCAGGGCATTGCTGAAGAACTTTGTAGCTTTGTAACGTTCCTTTAAGTACCGAACTACCATCAGGCCATCCTTCAGGTTTAATGAATAGTCCTTTAAGGAGACGTTTCGTCACAAACCAATAGCTTACTGAGTATGGTAGATCAATATAAATGAGAGTATCGGCTGCATCTAAACGAGCGTTGAAAGAGCTGATCGGTCCAAGGCCATCTATAATCCAACGATCTGAGCTTAGTATATTGCTATGAGCTTCATCAAAAACGCTACGCTCAACGGGATCACCGTTTGGTTTATAGACTATTGAATCTAATTGATGAAGAGGAAGACCGGTAGCCGACGCGATTACTTTACTTACCGTCGATTTTCCACTGCCGGGTTTACCAAAAACTGCTATTTTTTGCATTGTGACCGCCTCCAAGAGAGCTTTTCCCATACGGTAGAGACAGAAAACCCACCGCTATGGGTGGGTTCGATAAATACTGAGCGCATCAAAAAATCCCACCATTCCTATGGAATGATGATAATTCGTTGGTTAAGTTGCGCTAAGTGTGTGTTCATACAATCACCTTCATATAACGACAGTGATTTGTCAATACCATCTGTACAACAAGTGAACGATTTGGAAGGGGGAAGATAAAGCCATCACGATGGATGGCTTTATCTAGGTTGAAAGAGACAGCGATTACTGCTCAACGCTGACTGGCTGTGCTTTAAACTTTTGAATCAGCTTTACGATTAGTGGACTTGCCAATACCAATACAGCTAAAACAGTAAAGGTAAGGGTAATAGGACGCTCCCATAGGAAACTCAGTTCTCCATCTGAAATCATTAATGCGCGGCGTAAGTTCTCTTCCATTAATCCTCCAAGGATGAAGCCCAGCAATAAAGGTGCGAGCGGGAAGTTAGCGAGCCGAAGTGCAATGGCAGCCATAGCCACAATCAGCATCACGAACACATCCATAGTGTTAAAAGAGACCAAATAAACCCCGGTGATTGAGAAGAATAAAATCATCGGTAGAAGCACCGTTCTTGGAACCGCCAAAAGCTTTGAAATGTACGGAATCAACGGTAAGTTCAGGATCACAAGTACGATGTTGCCGAAGTACATGGAAATGATCACTGACCAGAACACATCTGGGTGTTCAACAAACAGGCGAGGGCCAGGTTGAATACCATAAGCGATCAGAGCGCCGAGCATTATTGCTGTTGTACCAGAACCCGGAATACCAAGCGTTAGCAGTGGAACAAATGAACCACTAGACGCTGCGTTGTTTGCTGACTCTGGCGCAACCAAGCCACGGATACTGCCTTTACCGAACTCATCCTTTTTCTCTTTAGGTGCGAGGTTGCGCTCCATACCATAGCTTAAAAAAGCAGCAATGGTTGCCCCTGCGCCAGGAAGAACGCCAGTGAAGAAACCTAATATTGAAGAGCGAATTGAAACAGGCGCAACATCTTTGATTTCTTCCTTGGTCACTTTCATTGAGCCAATGTTGCTCAGCTTTTCTTGTTCTTCATCGCTGGTGTCTTTTGATGGTTTAAGAATGCCCATCAATGTTTCACCCAGTGCGAATGTCGCCATTGCAAGCAACAAGAAGCTAAAGCCATCCATTAAATCCGTTAAACCGAAGGTAAAGCGTTCAACGCCTACGCCTTTATCGATACCAACTGTAGATAGCATCAAACCAAGAATGGTCATCATCCACGCTTTGATTACCTGACCTTTCCCCGCAAAAGCCGCGACTGCTGATAACCCAAGTAGCATCAACGCAAAATAGTCCGACGATTGGAAGCTAAGGGAGACGCTAGCCAATGCTGGTGCGGCAACAAGCAACATAATGGCAGATAGCGTACCGCCAGTGAAAGATGAATAAGCTGCCAAAGCTAATGCTTTACCTGCCTGGCCTTTTTGAGCCATTGGGTAGCCGTCGAATGCTGTGACCACGGTTGAAGAACAACCCGGCGCGTTAATTAAAATCGACGATGTAGAACCACCAAATACCGCACCGTAATAAACACCCGCCATTAAAATAAGGCCAGAGGAGGGCTCTAGGCCATAAGTAATTGGGATCATCAAAGCAATGGCTGAGATCGGCCCAAGTCCAGGTAACATGCCGATAAATGTACCGACGAAGCAACCAACGATCACCATCATAATGTTCATTGGCATTACTGCGGTGGATAAACCTTGTAGAATTCCATCTAACATAATTCAGTCCTTTCTTTGACTACCAGATGGTGAAAATCAAACCCGGTTCGAGATAGATGTCCAAACCTTGAGTGAGTAATAAGTAGAACGCGATCACGAATGGAAACGACGCGCCAAACAGAACGGGTTTACGTCTTTCCCCGAGCAGATAAAAGCCAGCCAATAAAAAGAAGGCAGTAGCTATCACAAAACCTAAGTAAGTCAGGCCCACGCCGTAGAGCGCCATTAAAATTAAAAAGGCAATCAGTAACTTCCAATTGAAGGTCAGCACTGCGCCACTTTGTTTATCTGGTTGTCCTGTCACCAGCAATAGCAAAGAAAGGCCGACACCAACGTAAGTCAAGATGGTTGGCAGAGTACGTGCGGTGAATGGTTCATACTCATCACCTGGAAACAATGGAATCTGCGAGGTTTGATAACCGTAGCAAAGACAGAAGAGTAGAAAGATCATTGCGCCGACACGGTCACGACAGAGCAAATATTCTTTGGTGAAAAAGTTGGTTGAACGAGACATATTCAACTCCTAACAAAAGTAAAAAAGACCGCATATGGACGTCAATGAATAAACTAAACCATTAACAATTAAGCATTTCGCTGCTAGTCGAGCCGCTTTGGGTATATAAACAAAGGAGTGTGCATGCCGATTGTCGACAATGTCCATATGCGGTGAAACTTAGAGTGCAAATACAATGGGGAAATACCAACCTACGTTATTCATTGAGGTTGGTATCTGAGGGACCCCAATTCGATTGTTACTTCAGGAAGCCTAACTCGCGCATTAAGTCACCCATCTGTTGCTCTTGATCTTCAAGAAACGCGAAGAATGCTTTATCCGCTTTATAGTTGTCGATCCAACCATTGCGGTCTCGAACGACTTGCCATTCGTCGGTGTTATACATTTTAGTAAATGCGGCATTCCATTCATCTAGCTTTTCTTGGCTTGTGCCTGGTGCTGCAAAGAATCCACGCCAGTTAGCAAAGACAGTTTCATTACCATATTCGGTGAGAGTTGGAATGTTAGGCGCAGCTTCTAAACGTTTTGGTGCTGTAATCGCTAACACTTTCACTTGCCCAGACTTAGACATTTCGAGTACTTCACCTAACCCTGTAGAGAGCAGTTGTGTTTCGCCTGAAAGTAGGGCAGCCATGGCTTTTCCACCTGCATCATAGGCAATGTAACGAACTTTGCGCGCATCAAAACCTTCACCTTTGAAAGCCGCTGCTATAACCAAATGATCCATAGAACCACGAGCAGAGCCACCAGCAACCTTCACTTTACGAGGGTTTTCTTTAAAAGCTTTAACGACATCTTCCCAAGAGCTGTAAGGAGAATCGGCTGATGTAACAATGGCGCCATAATCGGCAACCGTTGCGGCAACAGGAGTCAAGTCGCGGAAAGATTGTGGGAAGATCCCACTGAGCGAGCGAACGACGATCGGTGTTGAGTTCACCATGAGTGTATCTTCTTGACGATCAGCCGTTTCAATCAAATGTGCGATTGCTTTGCCACCGCCACCACCAGATAGGTTTTGAAATGATACGGTTTCAACGATGTCCGACTTTATTAATACATCACCAGTACCTCGGGCGGTCATGTCCCAACCGCCACCGGCACCTCCAGGGATAAGAAAGTGCATTTTTTCAATATCTGCAGCAAGAGCGTTGAATGAAAATGAAGCTGCGATGATTGAAGCGGCGAGCGTTGGTTTGAGTACCTTTAACATGTTCACGTTCCTTATGTTAGCGACTCTATTTAGTTGAGCCTTATTGTTTTTGCTCAGTTGTCATGCCTTGTAAGCGTTAAAGCTGAACTTGGTGTAAAGGTTAATTAAGTGTTAAAGATCTGTCTGTAAAAGAGATATAAAGAGAATATTGAGCATTTCGGTTATTTTGTTCATAAAGTTCACGGCGAGAAGTTGGTGTTAGGTCACGCGGCTTTACGCTTTGGTAGGCCATAATAAAATGACGGAAAATGAACGAGGAAAAGAGAATGAAAGGGACGTGTTTGTGCGGCGCAATTGAAGTCATCGCTGAGGTTAAAAATGAGGTTAGCCTGTGCCATTGCTCTATGTGTCGAAAATGGTCGAGTGGCGCACTTCATGCGGTGCATTGTGGGCCTAACGTGACGTTTAAAGGTGGCGAACCTAAACGTTATCAGTCGTCAGACTGGGCGGTGAGAGGTTTTTGTGGCGAATGCGGCACAAACCTTTTCTATCATTTGTTGCCGACAGGTGAGTACATTCTTTCCGCTGGTTTGTTCGATAACCCAGATTTCAAACTCACTTTAGAGATTTTTACCGATGAAAAGCCAGCTTATTATGACCTCAATTCCGCTTCACAAAAGATGACTTCGCAACAAGTCTTTGATCAATTTGTACCTAAAGAATAGTTTTTTATCCGATTATTGTTCGACAGCTGAGCTTTTAGTTTTTAGATCATAAGCTTAAAGGTTTATAAGTTGTCGACAATGTGAACTCACCATTCTTTATTTCTGCTAAAAACGGCACTTAATAGGCATTTTAGGCCAATTTAAATTACGACCTTAGTCTAAATTGTCGACAATTTACTTGATTGTCGACACTTTGATCGACTACTTTATATTCAGGTTAAGAAATTGTAGACATTTCGATGTCGGTAACAAGAGTATCTGAATATGAACTCTGAGTTGAAAGCTCGTTATAAAGTGCTGGGTTCTGAGAAAGAACACACCAAATCCGAAACGCTGACCGAAACACTCATTGAAGTCATTGTTAATGGCGACGTGAAGCCTGGCCATAAGATATCAGAGCCTGAGCTAGCAAAGAAATATCAAGTCAGTCGTGGGCCTTTGCGTGAAGCATTGATGCGCTTAGAGGGGCTAGGGCTCATCGAGCGAATTCCTCATGTTGGGGCTAGAGTGACCACTTTTTCTCCGGAAAAGCTGATAGAACTTTATGCCGTTCGAGAAGCATTGGAAGGCATGGCGGCAAGGTTAGCTGCGCGACACATTACGCAAGAAGAGCTCTTAAGCTTGGAAATGCTATTGTCGACACATTCCAAGCATATAGACCAAATGGAAGGCGCGTCTTACTTCCATCAACATGGTGACTTTGATTTTCACTATCGCATCATCCAAGCCAGCAGAAACAGTAAGTTAATATCTCTGCTGTGTGATGAACTCTATCACTTATTACGGATGTATCGTTACCAGTCGCCACGTGCGCAATCTCGCCCGAATGAGGCGCTCACCGAACACAAATTCATTTTGGAAGCCATTCGCAATCGCGATGAAGAGCTTGCAGAAATGTTGATGAGAAGACACATATCAGGAAGTCGAAAGCTCATCCAATCTCAAATTATACATACAGAAAGTTTAGACAAAGACTAGAAGGAATTCGTCATGAGCTTAACACCGGGAGCGAAATTCAGACTCGCCATTGAACAAAATAATCCACTACAAATTGTCGGCACTATAAACCCGTATTGCGCCATGATGGCAAAAAACTTGGGTCACCAAGCGATTTACTTGTCTGGTGGCGGTATCGCAAATGCTTCATACGGATTGCCGGATCTCGGTATCACAACATTAAACGACGTTTTGGTTGATGTTGACCGTATTACTAACGCATGTAATTTGCCTCTTTTGGTTGATATCGACACGGGCTTTGGCGGTGCATTTAACATTGCTCGCACGATCAAAGCGATGGAAAAAGCGGGCGCGGCAGCGGTGCACATGGAAGACCAAGTCGCACAGAAACGTTGTGGTCATCGTCCGAACAAAGCAATAGTCAGCCAGCAAGAGATGGTTGATCGTGTAAAAGCCGCGGTTGATGCACGCAATGATGAAAGTTTCGTGATTATGGCTCGTACTGACGCGTTAGCTGTTGAAGGCATGGACAGCGCAATCGAGCGCGCGATTGCGTGTGTGGAAGCTGGCGCAGACATGATCTTCCCAGAAGCGATGAACAAGCTGGACCAGTACCTTCAGTTCTCAAATGCGCTTGAGCAAGCGACCGGAAAGCACGTTCCTATTCTAGCGAATATTACAGAATTTGGCGCGACACCGCTGTATGGCTGCGATGAGCTAGCGAAAGCAAAAGTGGACATGGTGCTTTATCCATTAAGTGCGTTCCGTGCCATGAACAAAGCTGCTGAAACGGTCTACAAACATTTGCTAGAAGTGGGTAATCAGGAAGCACTGGTTGATTCGATGCAAACACGTAAAGAGTTGTATCAGCACCTGAATTACCACGACTACGAAGACAAACTTGACCAGTTATTCTCTGAAGGGAAATAGCGGGGAAAAGCAAAAATAGACGGAAGCCCAAGAAAAAGATAATCGGAATTTATCTCATCTAATAACGTGAAATTCGTTTGGCTAAAAACACCCCAGAGAGGGAAAAGTCAGACAGAAAAGGAGTTCAAACAATGTCTCAAACTGCAGAAAAGAAAGCAGAATTAGGTGGCGCAGGCCTTCGTGGTCAAAGCGCAGGAAGCACAGCTTTATGTACTGTCGGAAAAACGGGAACTGGTTTAACTTATCGTGGATACGATATTACTGATCTTGCGAACAACGCACAGTTTGAAGAAGTGGCTCATCTTCTGTTACGCGGTCACTTGCCGAATCAACAAGAACTTGATGCGTACAAGACATACCTACTCAGCCTTAGAGGTTTGCCAGCCGAGCTAAAACAAGCTTTAGAGTTGATTCCTGCAAGCGCACACCCAATGGACGTAATGCGCACGGGTTGTTCTGTATTGGGTAACCTAGAGCAGGAAATGAGCTTCGAGGAGCAACTGAAAGCAACCGAACGTATGCTAGCCTTGTTCCCTGCCATCATCTGTTACTGGTACCGCTTTAGTCATGATGGCGTGCGTATCAACACCGAGGATCAGACTGAAGATTGCATCGGTGGTTACTTCTTGCGATTACTTACAGACAAAGCGCCATCTGCGCTGCACAAACAAGTGATGCATTGCTCGCTCATTCTTTATGCTGAACATGAGTTTAATGCTTCTACATTCGCAGCACGCGTTTGTGCATCAACGTTGTCAGACATCCATTCTTGTATCACGGCAGCAATCGGTACGCTTCGTGGACCACTTCACGGTGGTGCGAACGAAGCGGCGATGGAAATGATTGAAGATTGGCAAACGCCCGACGAGGCGGAAGCGAACATCATGAAAATGCTAGCCAATAAAGACAAGATCATGGGCTTCGGTCACGCGATTTATCGTGAAAGTGACCCTCGCAACGCCTTAATAAAACGATGGTCCAAAGAGCTATCGAAACAAGTTGGTGACACTCATTTATATGCGGTTTCTGAGCGTGTTGAATCAGTGATGAAGCGAGAGAAAGGTCTGTTCTGTAATGCGGACTTCTTCCATGCATCGGCTTACCACTTCATGGACATTCCAACCAAACTATTCACCCCAATCTTTGTGATGAGTCGTTTAACGGGCTGGGCTGCACACGTTTATGAACAGCGTGCCAATAACCGTATTATTCGCCCAAGTGCTGATTACACGGGTCCAGATCATCAAGAATGGGTGCCTATCGAGAATCGCTAGCGCGAAGGTCAACGAGGGCATTATATGCTTTGGTTGACCACCTCCTTCCTTTGTCATTCTCTCTAACAGAGGAAGGAGATCCTCTCATCACTGTGTTTCTGGAGCAATGGAAAACCTTGATGAAGGCAAGATGTAAAGACTGAATGGAAGCAAACCATGAACACAAATATTAATACTCAATATCGTAAGCCGCTTCCGGGAACTCAACTGGATTATTTTGATGCACGCGAAGCCGTCAATGCCATTTCTCCTGGAGCCTATGAAACACTTCCTTATACCTCTCGCGTGCTAGCTGAGCAACTGGTCCGTCGCTGTGACCCGAACACATTGACAGATAGCCTGAAACAGTTAATTGAACGCAAACGCGATCTTGATTTTCCTTGGTATCCAGCACGCGTTGTTTGTCATGACATTCTTGGTCAGACCGCTCTAGTCGATTTAGCGGGTCTGCGCGATGCCATTTCAGATCAGGGCGGTGATCCTGCAAAAGTGAACCCAGTGGTTGAGACACAATTGATCGTTGACCACTCTTTAGCGGTTGAACATGCGGGCTTTGACCCTGATGCCTTCGACAAAAACCGCGCGATTGAAGAGCGCCGTAATGAAGACCGATTCCACTTTATTGAGTGGTGTAAAACAGCGTTTGAAAACGTCAGCGTGATTCCAGCTGGGAATGGCATCATGCACCAAATCAACTTGGAAAAAATGTCTCCTGTGGTACAAGCAAAGCAGGGCATTGCCTACCCTGACACCTGTGTGGGTACGGACAGTCACACGCCTCACGTAGACGCTCTTGGTGTTATTGCGATAGGTGTCGGTGGTCTGGAAGCAGAAACCGTCATGCTTGGCCGACCATCAATGATGCGTCTACCAGATATTGTCGGTGTCAAACTGACGGGTAAACGTCAACCGGGCATTACCGCAACGGATATTGTCCTCGCGATTACTGAATTTCTGCGTAATGAGCGTGTGGTATCTTCATATCTTGAATTCTTCGGAGAAGGCGCACGTGATCTAACGATCGGAGACCGCGCAACGATTTCAAACATGACACCAGAATACGGCGCAACAGCTGGCATGTTTTATATTGATGAGCAGACCATCAATTACTTGAAACTAACTGGTCGAGATGAAGAACAAGTTGCTCTAGTAGAAAATTACGCAAAACAAACCGGTCTTTGGGCAGACGATCTTGATAGCGCCGTTTACGAGCGCGTACTTGAGTTCGATTTATCATCAGTTAGCCGTAACTTGGCTGGTCCGTCAAACCCTCATCGTCGTTTACCAACTTCTGAGTTGGCACAGCGCGGTATTTCTGGAGCGTGGGAAGAGAAAGAAGGCGAGTTGCCAGATGGTGCAGTGATCATCGCTGCTATTACCTCATGTACGAATACTAGTAACCCAAGAAACGTGGTTGCTGCTGGCCTTGTGGCGAAGAAAGCCAACGAACTTGGTCTTGTACGTAAACCTTGGGTGAAATCGTCTTTTGCTCCGGGTTCTAAAGTTGCACGCTTGTATCTGGAAGAAGCGGGCTTATTACCAGAGCTAGAGAAGCTTGGCTTTGGCATTGTTGGTTACGCATGTACAACTTGTAACGGTATGAGTGGTGCGCTGGATCCAAAAATCCAACAAGAGATCATCGACCGTGATTTATATGCGACAGCGGTGCTTTCTGGTAACCGTAACTTTGATGGTCGAATCCATCCGTACGCCAAACAAGCTTTTTTGGCTTCACCACCATTGGTTGTCGCTTATGCGCTAGCGGGTACGATTCGTTTTGATATCGAGCGCGATGCATTGGGCACGGACCAAAACGGCAAACCAATTTATCTCAATGATTTGTGGCCAAGCGATGAAGAGATCGATGCAGTTGTCGGTACTCATGTTAAACCTGAGCAGTTTAAGCAAGTTTACATTCAGATGTTTAAGCTGAATGATCAAGAGCAAAATCCCAACCCGCTGTACGACTGGCGTCCGATGAGTACCTATATCCGCCGACCACCGTACTGGGAAGGTGCGCTAGCGGGAGAAAGAACATTGTCTGGCATGCGTCCATTGGCGATTCTGGGCGACAACATCACCACTGATCACTTATCACCATCCAACGCGATTCTCGCAAGCAGCGCAGCAGGTGAATACTTAGCGAAAATGGGTGTGCCAGAAGAAGATTTCAACTCTTACGCGACTCACCGTGGTGACCACTTAACGGCGCAACGCGCGACCTTCGCTAACCCAAAGTTGTTCAATGAAATGGTGAAGGAAAACGGCGAAGTCGTGCAGGGATCTCTGGCGCGTGTAGAGCCAGAAGGGCAGGTGGTTCGTATGTGGGAAGCGATTGAAACCTACATGAATCGTAAACAACCATTGATCGTGGTGGCTGGCGCGGATTACGGTCAGGGGTCATCCCGTGACTGGGCAGCAAAAGGCGTTCGACTGGCAGGCGTAGAAGCCATTGTTGCTGAAGGCTTTGAGCGTATTCACCGTACTAACTTGGTTGGCATGGGCGTACTACCACTGCAATTTAAGTCAGGCGTTAACCGCAATACGCTAGAGCTGGATGGTACGGAACTTTACGACGTGGTTGGAGAAATCAAGCCGGGCGCTGATTTAGCGCTGGTTATCACACGCAGCAACGGCGATAAAGTCGATGTTCCGGTTACTTGTCGCTTAGATACCGCTGACGAAGTTCACGTGTACAACGCAGGCGGTGTTCTGCAGCGTTTCGCGCAAGATTTCTTGGCACAATAAGGAGTGCGTATGTCAAATAATACTCCGAATCAAACAAGCCAAATAAAAGTGCCCGCGACGTACATGCGTGGCGGCACGAGTAAAGGTGTCTTTTTCAACCTAGAGGATTTACCTCAAGAAGCGCAAGTGGCTGGAGCCGCACGTGACAAACTGTTGCTACGCGTTATTGGCAGCCCTGATCCTTACGCGAAGCAAATTGATGGCATGGGGGGCGCGACGTCAAGCACCAGTAAAACAGTGATTGTTTCGCGCAGCAGCAGAGCCGATCACGATGTTGACTACTTATTTGGCCAAGTGTCGATCGACAAACCATTCGTCGATTGGAGCGGTAACTGCGGCAACTTGTCTGCCGCTGTCGGTCCTTTCGCCATTCATGCTGGTCTGATCCCACAAGATCGCATTCCAGAAAATGGCATTGTGACGGTGCGTGTTTGGCAGGTGAACATCAGCAAAACCATCTTGATTCACGTGCCAATCGTCAATGGTTTTGTCCAGGAAACTGGAGAGTTTGAGCTTGATGGCGTGACGTTTCCAGCCGCTGAGATTCAAGTCGATTTCGTTGACCCTTCTGATGGCGAAGGCAGCATGTTCCCAACAGGCAACTTAGTCGATGATTTAGTGGTACCGGACGTAGGTACGTTTAACGCGACCTTTATTAACGCGGGCATACCAACCATTTTTATTGATGCTGAATCGATAGGATATCAGGGCACCGAGCTGCAAGACGATATCAACAACGATGACACAGCATTAGCGATGTTCGAATCCATCCGCGCATATGGCGCGTTAAAAATGGGCCTGATTTCTGATTTAGAAGAAGCTCAAACACGCCAACATACGCCGAAAATAGCGTTTGTTTCTAAACCGAAAAGTTACCTGTCTTCAAGTGGTAAAGCCGTTAATGAGTCGGATATTGATGTGCTCGTTCGCGCGCTGTCGATGGGCAAGCTACATCATGCAATGATGGGAACAGCAGCCGTTGCTATTGCTTCTGCTGCGTGTGTGCCCGGAACGTTAGTGAATTTAGCCGCTGGTGGCGGTGAAAAAGAGTCCGTGACTTTTGGTCACCCGTCAGGAACGTTAAAAGTTGGGGCACAAGCGAAGCAAACTGAGCAGGGCTGGGTGGTGCAAAAAGCCATTATGAGCCGAAGTGCGAGAATACTGATGGAGGGATTTGTGCGTGTACCCTTCTATGTCTTCGATTAAAAGAGACGATCTTTGGATTAAAAGAGCGATCTTT
This sequence comes from Vibrio sp. 1731, assembly GCF_033339955.1. NCBI lineage: Bacteria > Pseudomonadati > Pseudomonadota > Gammaproteobacteria > Vibrionales > Vibrionaceae > Vibrio > Vibrio sp. 1731. The sequence goes on from NZ_JAWOVO010000020.1 coordinate 47,986, forward strand.
GAGTAGAACGAGAGCAATGTCAGGACATACTGGAGGAAGCAATATGTCTTCATACGAAAAAGAATACTTATGGGCGAAGAATGAACCGGAGAGTTTTTGGCGCGCTCAAGCGGAGAATCTCGATTGGTTTGAATCTCCTAAAACTATCTTGAAATCTGATGAAAACGGCATAGAACGTTGGTTTCCAGATGGTGTAATGAATACGTGCTGGTTAGCATTAGATTACCATTGCGAGCAAGGACGCGGTGATAATACTGCACTCATTTATGACTCGCCAGTGACAGGTCGTAAAGCCACGTACACCTATAGCGACCTACGTGACCAAGTAGCAAAAATTGCTGGCATGCTGTCTGCTCAAGGTGTTGAAAAAGGCGACCGAGTCGTTATTTATATGCCGATGATCCCAGAAGCCGCAATGGCGATGCTTGCCTGCGCGCGTTTGGGGGCGATTCATTCCGTAGTATTCGGTGGTTTTGCACCTAATGAGCTTGCTGTACGAATTGAAGATGCAGAGCCGAAAGTGATCATGACGGCGTCGTGCGGGATTGAGATCAACAAAGTCATTCCATACAAACCAATGGTAGACAAAGCCATTATGGACAGCCGTTGGAAGCCTGAGAAAGTGTTTGTTTTCCAACGTCCAGAGTGCGACGCTGAGCTAAACCAAGAAAGAGACTTAGATTGGCAGCGAGAGTACAAACAAGCGCTGCCACATGGTTGTGTTCCGGTGTTAGCAACCGATCCGCTCTACATACTTTATACATCGGGCACGACAGGTAAGCCGAAAGGCGTTGTGCGTGATAACGGTGGCCATGCTGTCGCGATGAAGTACTCCATGAGCGCAATCTATAACATTCCTCAAGATGGCGTCTTTTGGGCGGCATCTGATGTGGGCTGGGTAGTAGGGCACTCTTACATTGTTTACGCTCCACTGATTCACGGTTGCACTACTATCCTATTCGAAGGCAAGCCTGTTCGAACACCGGATCCTGGCGCATTTTGGCGAGTGTGTGATGAATATAAAGTAGATGCGTTGTTCTCTGCACCAACGGCGTTTCGTGCGATTAAGAAAGAGGACCCGGAAGGCGAGCACTTAAAACAGCACGACTTGTCGAATCTGAAAACCATCTTTATGGCGGGAGAACGCCTTGACCCTCCGACACTGGAGTGGGTTCAGAGCAAAGCGGACAAGCCCGTTATTGACCACTGGTGGCAAACCGAGACGGGCTGGGCCATCGCTGGCAACCCGACAGGTGTCGAAATGATGCCAGTTAAAGCTGGTTCTTCGACGAAGCCCATTCCGGGTTATCAGGTCGTAATTCTGAATGAACTTGGAGAGGCTGTCGGGCCTAACCAACAAGGCTTTGTCGCATTAAAACGTCCGCTACCACCAAGTTGTCTGCCAACGGTTTGGCGTAATCATGACCGTTTTGAAACTGGTTATCTTAGCCAGTTCCCAGGCTACTACGTGTCAGGTGATGGTGGCTATCTGGATGAAGACGGTTACCTGTTTATTATGGGACGTATTGATGACGTGATTAATGTCGCGGGACACCGATTGTCGACAGGTGAAATGGAAGAAATAGTAGGAGGCCACCCAGCGATTGCAGAATGTGCGGTGGTTGGTATCCACGATGATCTAAAAGGTCAGCTTCCACTTGGCTTTGTGGTACTAAAAGACGGCGTCAAAGTGGATGAGCTAGACCTTGAAGGTGAGCTTGTTGGCAAAGTGCGTAGTGAGATAGGTGCAGTTGCTTGCTTCAAGCATGCGTTGGTTGTAGACCGTTTACCGAAAACACGTTCAGGTAAAATTTTGCGTCGAACTATACGTCAAATAGCTGATGGTGAAAAATACACCGTTCCGTCAACGATTGATGACCCAAGTAGCTTGAACGAAATTGAGCGAGTGCTACGACGCTGAGAAAAACTCAATTCTAACTAACCCCTGATCCTCGAACTATGTTGGTTGGTTCTGCCTCTGTACGTTTATTAAGTGCAGGGGCCTTTTTGTTGTTCAAACAGTACAAACGTATCGTGAAAGCATTTGTGACTTGCCAATACGACGTTTTCCTCACAAACTACAGCCATTCCATTTTTAGTGACCCTTTGTATGACCACGTTTGCGATTAAACCTGCGTGTTTTAGCGACCTAGAGTTGCTCAACGATCTTATGTTCGAGCTTCATGATGAGCATCATCTTCAATCTCCTGAGCTTTTCAAAACGGCAGAGGAGATAGAACAAGAAAAAAGCATTGCTCGATATATTGACGATCCTGAGTGCCTTGTTTACGTAGCAAAACAAGGAGATGAAATTATTGGCTTTATCTCTGGTCACTTCTGTGAACTTATTTCTACCGTCAGCCAGCCAGTTATGATGGGAAGTGTGGATGAGCTCTATGTGCTGCCTGAATATCGAAAACAAGGTACGGCGCAGGCATTGATTAATAAAATTGAGTCAACGTTCTCTGATTACGGTGCAAAACAGATGTTTGTTGAAGTATGGCATTTTAACCAGGGCGCAATATCTTTGTATGAAAAACAAGGATTTGCACATCATATCCACTATTTAAGAAAACCGCTGAACGAATAATCGTATTTAACTTTAATATTGTGATTTAGGTTCTATCGAATTGAAATCATTCAGTTCGTCAATAGACTTTTCTCTATAAGTTGCTCGCAATGTTAACAAATTGATATGCACCCACATTGGTATCGGCGTTTTTGTCTGCTTGTTTATTAGTAGCACGAGGATCGTGCTTACAAAAACAAGAGGACAATATTTTGAAACTAACAAAATCGTTACTTGCTTTAGCCGTTTTGCCAATGTTCGCAAGTGCTGATGATTTGTCTCAGACGCAAAATCACACTATCCAACCCCAGATCGTAGGCGGAGTAACTGCCGACCCACGTGACTGGAAATTCTACACCCAAATTGTTAGTCGTTATGGTAACCGATCGTATTGTGGGGCCAGTTATATCGGGAATGGTTACGTTCTGACTGCTGCACATTGTGTTGAGGGTGATTCTCCGAGTCAGATTGCGGTTAAAATCGGTGGCGTTGTTTATAACGGTAGTGATGGTGTTCGTGCAAACGTCAGTGAGATCCATATGCACCCGGCATATCGCCGCGCGACGCTTTCTCATGACCTCGCGGTATTGAAGCTCGACTCTGTGCCTCAAGGTGTTTCTTCAGTTGAGATTGCGAATGGCAGTCTAACGCAATACACGAGCATCGGAGATTGGCTTAGTGTTGCTGGCTTAGGGCGAACTTCTGAAGGAGGAAGCTCTCCGTCTCGATTGCAAGAGGTTGACGTCCCACTTGTGTCGGATATGACTTGCCGTCAAGCCGGTGGCAACTACACAACGGTTGGAGAAGTGTCATTCTGTGCGGGTATTCCTCAAGGTGGGATAGATTCTTGTCAGGGAGATAGTGGTGGTCCAATCGTCATTAATCGCAGTGGTGTAATTACTCAACTTGGTGTGGTCAGTTGGGGAATAGGTTGTGCTCGTCCTGGTATGTATGGGGTTTATAGCGATATCGCTGCTATGCGCAATTTTGTCGATGGTGTTATCGGAACAGCAACACCACCAAAAGAGAATGTTTCTGTTGGATACACCACCGAACAGACACTGGCATCATTTAATGTTGGGGAGTTACAGCAACATAGCTTTGTTATCCAGAATTCAGGGAGCACCACGTTCACTGTGGAAAATGTTCGCGCGTTTGCTTCGGGTGTTACTGATGCAGCTGTTATTGCCAATGATCAGTGCTCTCAGGCGACGTTAGCAATGAATGCAAGTTGTCGTGTTGATGTTGAATTTGGTGCTACTCAGAGCGGAGAAGCAAGAGTGGCTTTGAACTTCAACGTTGATAAGACCAGCACACAATACCAAGCGTTAGTATCCGCTCAAGCGAAAACGGTGACAACGCCTCCCACAGATAGCTGTACAACTGTATGGCAAGCCAGCTTAGTGTATCTCAAAGGAGATACGGTTACTTGGAATGGTAAAGTTTGGCAAGCGCAGTGGTGGACTCAAGGTGATAATCCAGCAGACTCAGGGCCTTGGGGTGTTTGGCAAAAAGTAGGCGATGCGAATTGCAAGTCTAACTAACGATCGGGCCAGTGAATTTGATTCGTTGACCATGAGATAAGATTCATTCTTGGTTTCAACGATCAGTACATAGTTATTATAACTGGGGTTTATTGTTTGCGAATAATAAGCCCTTTTTTATTGTGTTAACTATGAGAACCCACAAAATGTGTATGACTTTGTCCTGACGTTATCTTTATATAACTGGCAGAATTGCGATCAACATTTTATGTTTTGTCTGATCTTTGTCAGGTTTGCATTAAATTATTCTCCAGTGAGCGTTGAGATCGGGTTTTACGCGATCAACTCAGTTTGGCATAACTCGTTACTTAATTTTTGTCGAAAAAGATAAGATTAACTGCCATGATTCATTGGTTATCATTATGTTTATTTAAGGTCATATTTTGTGTTGAGACAGCTGTTATTACTCATCCTTTGTTTTATTTTGTTACCTGTTTCACCGATCTCTACGGCTAAAGCCACTGCGAGCGAAGTTAAAGGAGCGCTCTGTATTGTTCGCGCTGATGACAAGTTAGTGCTAGTTCATGAAGTATTAACGGATAAGATTTCTCTACCTGGCGGAACCATCATTGATGGTGAGTCTCCACAAGTTGCTGCTCAACGAGAAACGTGGGAAGAAACCGGTATAGTGGTTACGGTTGGAGAGGAGCTTGGCAGAACGGACACTGCGGTTTTTTACGACTGTATATCAGACTCTGACATTATCGCTTTTTCTATGAATAATTCTTTAGGTGGAAATGAACTGCCTATTTGGTTTGCCCCTCATTATGGAGTAGAAGTTGCTTCAGCGATGTTGCTTAGCCCATCTGAATTACCATCATCTTTATATCGTTATCCTGAGCAATGGCCACAAGCCACTCAGTTTTTTGATCAAGCTACCAAGCAATCAGTATCTTATGTGACTCAGTTGATCGAATCCGCGCCTTCATTTCGTCAGGTTGAATTGGCGTGGCTGATAGATTTACAGAGTTGGGTAGGGGCGTTGTCAGAAACGAGTTACGAGGTAGCTAGTCAGATCTCGAAACTGGTTATAGACCTGACAGAACCGACGGTACTACTCTTTCTATTTCCTTTTGCCATGATGCGCTTTGGTAGCCGGTTTGTGTACCGACTCTTTTTCGCAATTAGTGCAACGTCGCTTATGGTGCTTGTCGCTCAACAAGGCTTTTCGCTACCGCGCCCACATGTCTATATACCAATGATGGAGTTAACGCACAGCTTTGGCTTTAGTTTTCCTAGCTTGCCTATCGCTGTGTGGTTTTGTGTGCTGACGTTCTTGTTTCATAGAACCCAGTATTTTGGTTTGAATGGAACAACGGCAGTCTTCGTGTTCATCACTCTTACTGTGGTGTTAGGTAAGTTTTTCCTCGGCAGTGCCTTTATTTTAGATATGTTATTTGGCGCGCTGTTAGGCAGCTTGGTGGCTTGGCATGTTCTTCGACTGGAGACAAATCAAGATGTGAACGTTGATCAAGTTCTAAGCTCAAAAGGCGTCTGGTTCATTATGACTGCGACAACAGCGGTCATCTCCGTCATCTGGCCATTACCTGTGTTTGGTCGCTGGTTAGCAATTTTAATCACTGCATCAGCGTTGGTCATGACATTTAAAGAGTCGAAAGCACATTTAGATACTCGGCAGATGATCTTTGTGACGCTAGCATTGTTGCTTGTTGATCAACTCTATTTGTACTCGGCTAATATCGCATCGTTTAGCGGTTTGTGGTCATTAGTCTTGTCGACGTTACATTATCCATTATTAATGTTGTTATTTATGCTGCTTGCAAGGAAGCTGACTTGTGAAAACCAACCGAGCAAAACGTTGCTAGATTGATGGCTGTATTTGTTATCTATTAGTATTTGAGTAAAAACAAAGCCTTGCATTACAGCAAGGCTTTTACACGTTTAGTCCACGAACAACGCCGCTTGCCTATCTTGGACGGCTAGGGGTGTTAAACGTAAGAAGCTTAACGCAACAGACATGGCGGAAAGGGCTATGCATTGAGCACGAACTTTTCTATAGCTTTAGCGACACCGTGCTCATCATTACTTGCCGTAATGTAGTCAGCGATTTGCTTGGTTTCTTCCATTGCATTTGCCATCGCGATACCAAGGCCAGCGTATTTCAGCATGTGGTGGTCATTTTCTGCGTCACCCATACAGATAACTTCTTCCGGTTTAATTCCCAGATACTCGGCAATTGCGGCAACACCAATACCTTTGTTGCTCGCAGGGTTAAGAAACTCAAGGAAAAACGGAGCGCTTTGAACAACCGTAAACGCTTCGCGCATTTCAGCTGGCAGTGCTGCTATAACTTCTGTTAGTTTGCTTGGCTCTGCAACCATCATAGCTTTGATGATTGGATGATCGTCTTCTAGTGATTCGAAGTTCATCTCGGTGACATTTAAGCCATTTATCTTTGCTTCAATATCGGTGTAAGGGTTGTGTTCGTTGGTGATTAAACCATGAACTTGACTAAAAGCATGGACGTACGCACCTAGCTCTTCGGCTTTTCGCGCCACCAATTTTGCAGCTTTACCATCTATGATTTGCTGGTGGATGATGTCGTTTGTGCCTACGTTCTTGACCATCGAACCGTTGTAGTAAAGAACAAAATCTCGATCGGAATGGATATTCAGTTCGTCGAGCTTGTCTTGCATTCCTTCTAATGGGCGACCAGAAGCGAGAACGACAGTAACGCCTGCTTCTCGAGCTTTTGCGATCGCTTGTTTGTTTTCTTCAGAAATGGCTTTATCACTATTGAGTAGCGTGCCATCCATATCTAGTGCGATCAGTTTATACATCATTTCTTACCTTAAAGTTTTTTGGGATCTGTCAGTGAAAAAGGCTTGGTTTAACGTTAACCAGAAACCTATATTCATTACGCTATGAAACTACAAAATGGTCTATTTTAACAATTAATTTTTGGTTTAAATTGACCTAGACACGCGTGTCCATTATGGTCTTCGCCTCGAAATGTTATGAGTTGAGTGAGTTCTGCGTTGTATAAGCTAAATGAGATGTTTGAAACCATCCAAGGGGAAGGGGTTTTTACTGGAGTCCCTGCTGTTTTTGTTCGGCTTCAAGAGTGTCCGGTTGGTTGCTCATGGTGCGATACCAAACAAACGTGGTATGCAGATGAGAATGATCAACGTCAAATAGGCGATATTCTGGTGAAAACGGAAGATTCTCCGACGTGGTGTGTTGCATCTGCCGAGAACATCGTAGAGCAATATCAACAGCAAGGCTTTAATGCTAAGCATATCGTGATTACTGGTGGAGAGCCTTGTATTTATGATCTGCGCCCTTTAACAAAGGCGTTTGAAGATATGGGGTGCCAATGCCAAATTGAAACCAGTGGCACATCAGAAGTGATTACTTCAGAAAATACATGGGTGACAGTGTCACCAAAAGTAGCAATGAAAGGTAAACTGCCAGTGCTTAATAGCGCGTTAGAGCGGGCAAATGAGATTAAGCATCCAGTCGGCACCCAGAAAGACATCGACCACCTTGATGACCTTTTAGCAAATGCGAACGTAGCGGCTGAGACTATCATTGCACTACAACCAATTAGCCAGAAGCCTCGTGCTACGCAATTGTGTATTGATACGTGCATTGCTCGCAATTGGCGTTTGTCTGTTCAAACTCATAAATATTTGAGTATTGCTTAGACGAGAGGCTCGTCATCATTCGAAGTGGCTTTTCTATCTAATCCCGGTTTCGCGAGTAATGCCGTTGGTAGCTTTGCTATCGAAACATTGTCGATATATCTAAACAATTTATAGCGTTGTAAAAGCTAAGCAGTGTTGGCTGTTGTGGTGTGGTGCTATCTTTGGTTCGACAATCGTTTCGCATTTAATTGATGCCACCAATCTGGCGGCATCAAAATGAAGCTCTGTTGGCTGGAGTTTCACGCTGAGATAAAACGTTTAGAAGCTAACGCAAAAGGTTTTATCCACCGCTATTACCGCTAACAAAGACTATTTGCTCGCTAAGTATTCTTCTAAGCCGCTTTGTCGCAGTAGGCACGCTGGGCATTCACCACAGCCTTTACCAACGATTCCGTTGTAACATGTTAAAGTATTGTTTTGGACAAACTCCAACATATTGTGCTTATCAGCTAGAGCCCAGGTCTCGGCTTTAGTAAGCCACATTAAAGGAGTCTTAATATTGAAGGCTTTATCCATACCTAAATTGCAAGAGAGATTTAGAGAGCGAATAAAGTTGTCTCGGCAGTCAGGGTAACCACTAAAGTCTGTTTCGCAGACTCCCGTAATGATGTCTTGAATGCCAAGCTGGTAAGCATGGATACATGCGTAAGTAAGAAAGAGAATGTTTCTCCCTGGAACGAATGTATTGGGTACGTTAGCGTCGCTTAAGTCATTAGATACCGGAATGTTGTCTCTTGTCAGCGAGCTTATCGCTAACTCATTAATTGATTTTACATCCAGGACTTTGTGGCTTTTGATGTTAAGTTGCTTACCTAATTCGATAGCGATATCTATTTCATCTGAATGACGCTGGCCATAATCAAACGTTATAGCATGAACTTCATCATATGTATTTAATGCATCGATTAAGCAGGTCGTAGAGTCCTGCCCACCGGAAAAAACCACAAGTGCTTTTGTTGTAGCCATGTTGAACCCTTAGTTATGCTCTTTGATTCTTTGGTATTGATACGTATTCTTAGGCGTTTAATCCCAATTACGTACTCGACTTCGTGGCGATTGCGTCCGCAATCAGCTGGGCTGTGCTCTCAAGCACTCTTTGCTTGTCATCATTTGACAGCTTGTGGAGATTCACAGCAAGTTCAGCGGTGATTTCATCTTCACAAAAAAAATAGTTTAGAGGCACGTTTAGCTCATCTGCGATAAGTTTGAGCGTTTTTACGTCGGGAGTATGGCGCTCCCTTTCGTATTGATTCATCCTTGCACTTGCAGAACTATCATCCATGCCGATACGGATGCCCAGTGCTTTTTGGGACAGATTCGCTTGTTTACGCGCATGCTTAAGGCGGGCTGGGAGTGGGTTATTAAACAACACTTAAAGTTCATACGAAGGACTAGGATGACTAAGATTATCTTAGTTTTTCTGATTTGTGTATACTAAGTAATGCTTAGTTATTGCCGAGGTCGCCAAGGCCGTGTCTGTATAACTAAACAAGATTTCGTATCTTTAGGTTGATTAAGTGACGTTGAATCTACTTCTTCAAAAACTGCCGTATGAAGGAGTGGGAGGAGCGAGTAAGGGCACGAGAAACCGCAGCGATTTGTGGAGCAGAATTTGCTCTTCACATAAACGTAGTCGTCTAAGTTGAAGAGCAATATTGTTCTTGATGATCAACTATATACTTAAGTAAATAACTGTGTCGCACAATAGATCAGAGCTGCTGCTAAGCTCATATTGATGACTTTACCATATCTCTGGAATTGCGATTGAAGTAGCTTTCCTGCAACGGCCCAAACTACGTTGCTAAGAAGTGCGATCAAAGCAAGAATGAGGCTAGTCGCTAAGATCCAGTAGATATTCTGAGTGTGGGGCAGTACGAACGTAGAAATAGAGGTAATTCCATAAAGAATGATTTTCACATTAACGAACTGCAAACCGAAACCTGTTAAGAAACTGATACCTTTAGAATTATCCGGTGAAGTTTTGATCTCACTCGTAGCAAGCCCCCAAGCCAACCAAACAATATAAGCTGCTCCAATCCATGTTAGCCAAGGTGTAATCACGGGCAAGAGGCTGATCATGTTATACGTGAAAGCGCCACAAAGTAGCATCAAAACAACATAGCCACAAAACATCCCCGAAATCACTTTTGTTGAGCGTTTTAGTCCATATTGCGTCGCGATGCTGAGCGATAAAATGTTGTTTGGCCCTGGTGTAATTGAAGTAATGATTACGTAAGTAAAAAATGCGGTGTAGATGGCGGTCATCTCTATCTCTCCTGTTTTTACTGCACTATACTTCGCTACAATTGATTAAAAAATTGAATAAATTAAAACTTAGACTTTTAATTTATTGAACTGTTGGTTGTGGAGTCTAGTCATGAATCTAAAACGCTTTCTTACTTTTAAAGCTATTGTTGAAGAAGGATCGTTTCTAAAAGCGTCACAGAAGCTTTATTGCACGCAATCAACCGTCACCTTTCAAATCAAGCAGTTGGAACAAGATCTGTCTCTGCAGCTGTTCGAAAAAATAGGGCGTAAGATGGTTTTGACTCAAGCAGGAGAAAAGATACTGCCTTACGTCTATGAACTGTCGCGAGTGATGGAAAATATTGAGGGAACAGCACAGCAAGAAAACTCGGAGCCGACCGGTGAATTGAAAGTGCTGGTTGCTGAGACTCAACTTGCTTATAAGATGGCTAATGTTTTAAAAGAGTTCAGGATCAGAGCGCCCAATGTCAGACTCTCTCTGCAATCACAAAATTGCTATCAGATTCGAGATGAGTTGATAGCGGATAAAGCTGATTTAGGTGTGTTTTATCGAGTAGGTAATGACGATACGCTCAAGGTCCACGAGTTTGAGCACGAGCCACTGGTATTGGTTGCTTCACCGCTTTTAAAAGGGCTAGATTTAAAGAAGAGAGAGCAACATATTGATTTAGGGTTTATAAGCAATGGCCCTAAGTGCCTTTTTCGACGGATGTTTGAGAGCATTATTCAGGAGCGTGATATTAGCATCGACAACATGATCGAACTTAGCAGTATTAATACGATCAAAAATTGCGTTGAGAGTAATATTGGTATCTCTTACTTACCTCGTTTTACGGTTGAAAAAGAGTTGCAAGAGGGCAGTTTACAAGAGCTTGAGTTCACCGAATTTTCACAGATGATCAAGCCACTCTGCGCTTATCATGCTGGGAAGTGTGTGACGCCGGCGATGGAAGTCTTTATTGATTGTATGCGTAACGAGTATGAACGGCTTTCTACTCAGAGTCGGTGATCTTTAATATGTTCTATCTGATATAGTTTCGTTTTTACTCCTTTTTATTTTTTAAGTGGCTACTTCTAATTTATTGATTTTTATTGCTTTGTTTTGAATCCGACTGTTGTGGGATGATAAATGGGATCTGATGTGAAGAGCTATTTATTGACGGAAAGAGATAAGATATAAAAACGACGGCGTGTGATAACTAGATTAGATAAGGTTACATAATTAACAGTGTAATAAATTCCATTCTTTATGGATTATTTTCAACGAGACTTAATTGTTACGGTTCGTTATTATTAACTCGTTAACGCATCCATTGCTAGGAAGTTAACTTACGCATATTGTTTTTTTCATCATTTGCAGCAAATATAATTTGCTGCTTTTTTTTAACCAAAAAAGTTCAAAGCTTGAACTACAAGCTATGAACTTTTATTTATACTTAGTGGTTTTCTACTTTAATAAGTAAAACACCGTTTAAAAGTATCGCGTAACCTAGTAACTCTAAGCTTTCTTCGACCAAGTTTTTCACGTCTCTATTGTATGAGTTCCCCATAAACTCGACCCAAAAATCACCATACCCTGCAAAGCGTGAGAATAAGAAAACAATAAAAAAGCCAATCGTTAATGTCGTGAAGCTAGAATGAGAAATGAAAAGTTTTACCTCATTTTTTATGTTAACTATGTTATTAAAACAAAAATAACAGACCGAGACTATTATAATCCAAGCAGGATACTTCCATGAACCGTGAGGGAAATACTGCTCTATGTGGTAGTCCATTTCTCTAACGAATATAACCATAAAAAATGAAGACATTATTACTAATATGTGTTTGAGTTCAAGATATTCCTTAGATTTATACAAACACATTAACGATGAAAAAAGCACAAATGCTATTTGAGTCATTTCTATAAGAGAGTTCTCCGATGTGCTTTTGTCCATTTGTACGCTAAAATAAATCGTTGCTAACGTGTAAATAACCAAAAAAATAAGATAAGATATTTTATATACTAACAAACTAGTGACCGAGGTGTGTTTTTCTTTAATATACATCGTAACTTGTATAGGTGATGGATTTGTTAGTATTATAAATCAAGAATGTTTTATATTTAGTGAATTAAGCGCCATTTAGAATGGAACTTAATTCACCTAACATTAAACTCCTATGAATCTTAAATATTCCTGTTTTAACTTATTGATTTTATTTGATGTTTTATTTTCTGTTAATTTTGGTTAAATAGAATTACCTAGCTTTTATTGAAATGCTTTTCCCATATTGGTGGTATGCCAATTTCTTCTTGAACGATATCAATGAATGCCCTAACCAATGGTGATTGCTGACGGTGTGAGTACATGGCATAAATATCACCAAAATCTTGAGTTTCATATTCTGGTAAAAGTTGAACTAAATTAGAAGACTCTAGGTTGTTAGGGAGCATAAATTGACCTATAAGTGCTGCGCCCAGACCTGACTTTACGCTTTCAATTATTAGCTCAGCTTCATTTACCATGTATGACCCTGATATTGGGTATGTATCTAAACCATCTGATTTTGCTTTGTCGTAGAATTTAAGTTTATCGACAATAAAATTACCATTTGAATAAATAATAAAAGGTAGCTTAACTAACTCATCAGGCGTTTCTGGGTTACCATGTTTTTCAATTAAATTTCGAGAAGCAATGATTGCAGTCGTATTTTTTGCTAATTTTCTTGCTACCATTGATGAATCCCTCATAGGTCCGATTCGAAAAGCAATATCAAAATTACTTCTAATCACGTCTACATGAAGATCATCTAGCATTAGTTCAACACTTGCTTTTGGGTACTTATGTAAAAACTTCTCTATCGAAGGTTGTAGATAGAGTTTTCCAAATAATGTTGAGCTTGAAATTCGTACTTTCCCTGAAGGCTCAGTCTGAAAGTTCTCCGCTATTTGTTGAGTATCATCAAGGAGTTGAGATATTTGGTCTGCTTTTTCTACTATTTGCTTGCCGACTTGTGTTAATGAAAGAGAGCGAGTCGTTCTGTTTAATAGCCTAACGCCTAAGTGCTCTTCTAACTGCTTGATGTGTTTAGACAAAACAGAGCGGTCGATATTCATCCCATCTGCTGCTTTTGCAAAAGATCCAGCTTTAGAGACTTCTAAAAGCAGGTGTAGTTTATTTGCTAAATCCACAATGTTTATCCACGTTAGATATTAGCGTATTAGTTTCATGTATAACTTCTGCTCTGTCTAGAAATTATTAATATACTTAATAACCAAAAGAAAAGGGAGCAATAGCTCCCTTTAGTATGAATTTAAATGAGTATTTATATTATGGTTATAGTGTTTGACGTTTTTTGTTTCGACTCACTAACATGTAAAAAACAGGTGTGAGTAGTAATCCAAATACCGTTACGCCTACCATACCCGAGAATACAGCAATACCCATTGCTTGTCGCATTTCCGCTCCGGCCCCTGTACCAATCATTAATGGAATAACACCAGCGGTAAATGCAATTGATGTCATTAGAATCGGTCGAAGACGTAAACGACATGCTTCCAAAATCGCTGATAAGGTATCTTGGCCATTGTCTTTAAGTTCTTTAGCGAACTCCACCATCAAGATGGCATTTTTACACGCTAGAGCCACAAGGACAATCAAAGCAATTTGTGTGAATATATTGTTGTCACCACCAATGAACCAAACACCTGCTAGTGCAGAAAAAATGGTCATAGGAACGATCAAAATGATAGCGAATGGCAGTTTTAAACTCTCGTACTGCGAAGCTAGCACCATGAAAACTAACAAAACAACAAGTGGGAATATATACACCATCGTGTTACCAGCCAAAATCTGCTGGTAGGTTACATCAGTCCATTCATAAACCATTCCCTCTGCTAGGTTTTGATCCAGTACTTCCTCAATAGCCGTTTGGGCTTGGTCAGAACTGTAACCAAAAGCAGGACTGCCGTTTAGTTCTGCACTAGGGTAGCCGTTATAGTGCATCACGCGGTCAGGCCCAATCGTGGGTATGATCTCCAGTACAGCGCCGAGAGGAACCATTTGTCCGGCAGCATTTCTTACTTTGTAGTTAAGTATTTGGTCAGGTTCGAGACGATAGTTCATGTCTGCCTGGGCATTCACTTTGTATGTTCTACCAAACATATTGAAGTCATTGACGTATAATGATCCTAAATAAACTTGAAGCGCATCAAAAACCTGCTCTAGAGGAACACCTTGCAGCATCGCTTGTTCACGATCTATTTGGATGTCCATCTGCGGCACTTGTATACGAAATGTGGAATATAATCCCATCAGCTCGGGTCTTGTTGATGCCTCACTTATTACCAAGTTCAATTGCTTGAAGAGCTCATCAAACCCCTTGTTCGCTCGGTCTTCGATTTGAAGTTTAAAGCCGCCAGTAGAGCCAAGTCCTTGGATTGGTGGTGGTGGAAAAATCGCAACGAAGGCTTCATCAATGATTGAAAAGCTCTTATTCAAAGATGCAACAATCGCATTTGCTCCGAGAGTTGGATCATTTCGTTTATCGAAGTCCTCAAGCGTAACAAAAACGATGCCACTATTCGGACTGTTAGTAAAACCATTGACCGATAAGCCTGGGAAAGAAATGGTTTGTGCTACGCCAGGTGTTGCCAGCGCGAGGTTTTCCATTTCTTTAATAACGGACTCTGTTCGATCTAAACTTGCTGCATCTGGAAGTTGGGCGATCGCAACTAAATACTGCTTATCTTGTTGAGGAATGAATCCTCCAGGAACAGCTTTGAATAGAGAAACCGTTCCCCCGAGTAACGCAATGTATACCACCACAACAACAAGGCTATAGCGAATCAGCTTCTTGACCAGAGCTTGATATTGGTTCGAGCTATACTCAAAAATTCTATTGAATGGCGCAAAAACATACTTACCAAAAACCGCATCCAAGAGCTTGGTTAGCCGATCGGGTTTTGCGTTCTTATCTTGTAATAGCAGTGCTGATAAAGCAGGCGATAACGTCAACGAGTTAATTGCTGAAATAATCGTCGAGATCGTAATTGTTAGTGCGAACTGCTTATAAAACTGACCGGATAACCCTGTAATAAAGGTCGTCGGGATGAACACCGCACATAACACTAAAGCAATTGCAATAATTGGCCCGGTAACTTCGGTCATTGCTTGTTTCGTTGCTTCTAGTGGTGCAAGTCCATTATGGATGTTCCGTTCCACGTTTTCGACGACAACAATGGCGTCATCGACGACGATGCCTATGGCGAGAACAAGCCCAAACAACGAAAGCGTGTTAATCGATACTCCAAGCATTTGCATTACGGCGAACGTACCGATTAATGAAACAGGCACCGCAATGATAGGGATGATAGACGCGCGCCATGTTTGCAAAAACAAAATGACTACGACAACAACAAGTACAATTGCCTCTAGCAGAGTATGAACCACCGCGTCTATCGAACCACGAACAAAGACGGTCGGGTCGTAGGCTATTTCATATGAAACTCCAGCTGGAAAGGCTGTTTGTAAACGGTCCATGGTTGAACGAACCTGATTAGATAGCTCAATAGCATTAGCACCAGGGCGCTGGAATACGGGCATCGCCACCGCTGGTTTACCATTTAACAAGGCGCGCAGTGCATAAGAGTTTTGACCTAGCTCTACGCGTGCAACGTCTTTAAGACGTGTCAAAGCCCCTGTTTCGTCAACTTTTACTACAATGTCGTTGAATTCATCAATATTCTCCAAACGGCCCTTTACGTTCAACAAAACTTGGAATTGGTTTTCATTAGCGGCTGGTTGCGCACCTAATGAGCCTGCTGCCACCTGTTGGTTTTGAGATCGGACGGCTGAGACAACGTCCATTACGGTTAGATTTCTAGAAGCGAGCTCATCTGGATTTAACCACAAGCGCATTGAGTACTCATCACCACCGAAAAGGCGCACATCACCAACGCCTCCGAGCCGAGCTATCTCATCTTTCAAGTTTAAATTAGCGTAGTTAGCTAAATAACTGACTTCACGGCTAGAATCTGGAGAATATATATGCACAACCATGGTGAGATCAGAAGAGGCTTTTTCGGCAACAACTCCTAACCGTTGGACGGCTTCTGGTAATCGGGGCAAAGCTGTAGTGACGCGGTTTTGAATTTGAACCTGAGCTTTGTCCAAGTCCGTACCTAAAGCAAAGGTTACGGTCAATGTCATTCTGCCGTCACTGGTTGCCTGCGAAAACATATATAACATGTTTTCTGTACCATTAATTTCTTGCTCCAGAGGCGTAGCAACTGTTTCTGCGATTACTTTTGGGTTCGCACCAGGATAGTTTGCTGTAACTACCACTGTAGGAGGGACAACCTCTGGATATTCACTCACAGGCAACTGTAAAAGTGAAATTGCGCCTACTATTAATATCAATAGCGATAACATAGAGGCAAATATGGGTCTTTGAATAAAAAAGTGTGCAAATTTCATTCGGTTGTCTTCTTAGTCTTGAGCTAAACGTTTGTTTGGCAACGATGTTGAGTTTGAAGCCATAATCAATGAAGTGTTGCTAATATCTAGCGTGACATTTTTTGGTGTGATTTTGCTATTTGGGCCAACTTTTGCTGGGCCATTTACCGCAATAACTGAGTCGGCGTTCAAGCCATTCTCGATGGCACGAAATGTTCCGTAACGTTCGCCTAAGGTTACGATGCTGTATTGCAACGTATTCTCTTCATTGAGTGTTAATACAAAGCGGTTTTCTAGATCTGTGCCAATAGAACGCTCTGGAACGAGAACTCGTTCAACTGGTTTGGTTGTTGATATCTGAACTCGGCCAAACGATCCCACTTTTAAGTTTGATTTTGTTGCATCGAATACCGCTCGAACCTGCAAAGTACCGGTGTTTTCGTTGATGGAGTTGTCGACAAAGTCAACGCGTCCAAAAAACTCCTGCCCATTTTGTCCAGATAGTTCAAGACGAGTAGGTAAGTTAGAGTCGGCATTGATTGTCGAGAAGTAACGGTTCCAAGTTCGCTCATCGACATCAAAGTATGCATATACCTGATCGTTAGAGACAATGTTTGATATAACGCTTTGATTTGCGTTTACATTGTTTCCTTTAGTAATGAATGCTCTTGAAATAGTGCCGCTAATAGGGGCATATATCTTCGTAAACTCAAGATCTAACTTTGCGGATTCTAACTGAGCACGCAAAGCCATTAGTTCTGCAGAGCGTTGCTTTACTGCGGTATCTCGGGCCTCTGCTTGTTCCGCTGAGATGGCTTTTCGCTTAACCAGTTGAGCGGCTCTCTTTTGTTCGTTTGCTGCTTGCTCTAGCGCAGCTCGAGCACTCTTAACTTGCGCTTCAAGTCGTGAGACCTGAGCTTTGAAGGTTCGATCATCAAGAGTGACGAGTAAGTCGCCTTTGTTGACACTCTGTCCGTCTTTGAACTCTACCGTTTCAATAACTCCGGAAACGCGTGGCATTAAAGAAACTTTCTCTGGTGCTTGAAGCCTTGTTGTAAAGGTGAACCACGATTGAACGGGCTCATAGATGACTTTGGAGACGTCTATCGTAGGTAAGGGAGTATTAGGTTGTTTGGTTATCTCTTCGTCTGCACAAGCAGCTAAAACGGATAAAAGGCCAATGCCGAAAACTTTCTTTAACATTTGTCGCGCCCTAAATGATTCTGTTCATACTAAAAGGAACGGCATTGTATTCATTGTACCTATGGGTAAATAGGCCCTCAGCGAACATAGAGTAGTGATAAAAATGCACGATTAAATATTGGTCAAAATGCTCACTTTTTGGTTTGAAAAAGGTCAGTTTAGGGTTTTAAAGACGTGGAGTATTGTTAAATGTAATAAGCCATAATAGATAGGAATAACTAAACAGAAGCTAAAGATAGCGACGAAAATTAAAGCGTTTTTAATTCGTGCATTATTTGCAATTCACTGATGCAATTTGAACCATAAAAAATTGAAATTAATTTTGTAAAATCCATTTCCCATCACATAAAGAATAAAAACTAAATAAGGAATTGTGCAGTGGATCTCGCAAGCCAACTTGAATTACTACTGGATGTCTCTGAATACGGAACTTTTGCTAAGGCTGCTGACAGAAATCATATAGATCGTTCAGCTTTGTCAAAACAGATCAAAAAGCTAGAGGATGAATTGGGCTTACGGCTGTTAAACCGTTCCACGCGTTCGCTATCCCTGACCAATGCAGGTGTTGAGATGGTGGCGCAAGCTAAGAAAGTAAGAGAGGTTCTAACTGAAACTCGTAGTATTGCTGCTACATTTCAGGATGAACCGAAGGGTAACTTGAAAATATCAAGCTCCACTTTCTTTGGCAGAGCATACTTAAATCAGGCAGTTAAAGAGTTTATAAAACAGTACCCAAACATTACTGTAGAGCTGCTGCTCGATGATAATCGAGTCGATGTTATCCACGAAGGTTTTGATGTTGTGTTTCGTATCGGACCAATCCGAGAGTCCAACATGATAGTACGTAAGTTGGCAAGCAATAAAATGGCACTGGTTGCATCAAAGAGTTTTATTGACAAGTATGGAACTCCGAGCTCTCCAGAAGAGCTTATAAAAATGCCAGCAGTAATATACTCTAATGCTAACTTTAAGGCGGATAAGCTACGTATAGCGCCAAGCCAGTCATCAAGCGACGTTAGAACGTATAATATCAATGGGCAGTACTTCGTTAATGAAACTGAGTTAATGCTCGATGCCGTAAAATCTGATTTAGGGTATGCTTTAATTGGGCAGTTCTTTCTTCAGGAGAGTTTGAGTAAACAAGATCTTGTACAGTTGCTTCCTGATTATAATCTTCCCGCAATAGGGGAAATATATGCAATGTATACTCACCGAAATCAACAACCATTAGCCAAACTGTTCATTGATACTGTTCAAAAAATAATAGGGACGCCTCCTGTTTGGATGGATTATCTCAACTAATATGAGTACTAGGACATAATGTTTTAGATTGAGGGCTTGTTTATATTTATCCATAGAATATGGTTGAATTTGCACTTTAAAAATAATTGCCACTGTTCATAATTTCACTCGATTCAAACAACACAAGTAGTGGTAATTAAATGAAAATGACAAGAACGTCGATCGCAATCTCAGCACTTTTTTCTGCAAGTGCTGCAAATTCAGCCGTAGTTTATGAAGATCAAGAATCAGTATTAAATATTCATGGCCGAGCGCAAGGGATGTATTATTTCTCTGATGATAAAAATGCAGACGGAGATAATAGCTACATTCGTGTAGGACTTGCAGGTGAGTCTAAAATAAATGAAGATCTTTATGCCTTCGGCTTATATGAGTTGGAATTTAAGTCTAATCGCAGAGATGCTGATGGGATTGAAGATGCTGATGGGATTGAAGATGATGAATTTGATATCCGAAAAGGCTATGTAGGAGTTGGTGCAGATTACGGAACAGTAAGTTATGGACGTCAATACGGTGCGGTCACTTTAGTATCTGACTACACGGATATTTTCCCGGAGTTTGGTAATGAAGCTGCTGGCGTAAGTGCGGATCTATATGGTACCGGTCGCTCCGATTCAGTATTTAAGCTAACGACAAGCTATGAAGGTTTGAATATTCATGTTAGCTATCAGGCTGAAAACGATGAAGTGTCAACAGATGCAGCCTCTTATGGTGTGGCGGCGGACTACAAGTTGCCATATGGCTTCAAAGTTGCGCTTGGTTACAACGAAGGTGAAGGGCAATCGGGTGCAGAAGATGCAGAGCTGCTAACGGGTGCTATTGCATTTGAATACGACAAGTTTTATGCCTCTGTTTTATACAGTGATGGTGAAAACTGGGCTAAAGATGGTTCTGAAAGTAATATTGATTACACCGGTATTGAAGCAGTTGCCACTTATGAAATAACAGATAAGCTTTGGGCACTTGTTGGCTATAACAATCTAGAGCGTGATGATGAAGACGTCGTCGATTACTACTCACTAGGTGCAGAGTACGATTTGACTTCTAATTTTAAAGCACTAGCAGAATACAGAATTACAGATGTAGACAATGAAGACGATATTCTTGCAATAGCTGCGAGATATTCATTCTAAAAAATTAATAAATATAAAAAGCCTGAAACTATGTTCAGGCTTTTTTATTTATCGGTGTAATTTTATAAGTGCTGATTTTCATCCATATATAATGGATTATATTGATCGTTACTTATTAAAGTGTTTTGGATATAATTGTTTTGTTAGCTAGTCCACTGCTAGTTTTCATTTTCATATTTTTTGAATGATGATTTTTTTCTTTGGCAACAAGAAGTATCTTGTTGCCTTTTTTTATTTTTACGTCTTATGGTTAATTAAAACAAAAAGAGTTTTTTATATATTGCTATAAACGAGAAAAATATAACGACAATTGTTAATCTTAGGTTGAGTTAATCTTCATAAAAAAGTGAACTCAATTTCAAGGGTCTTTTTCATTTAAGTGATGTGGAATCCATATGGCGAACCAAGTGAATGATAAAGCGCCAAACGACGAAATATATCTCAATGAAGATTGGAAAAATGATTTTTATGTAAACGATAGAGGTAGGGATTGATACTGTTTATGTAAGGAGAGAGCGATTTATGAAAAGCAGTCGTTTCAATGTGATTAGACACCTTTACTTTCTTAAAATAGGAAGGGCTCTAAGAAAGTAAAGGTGCAGATGATTTTTTAGTTTTTACCGCCGTCACTTGTTCTGAAGTGATAATCGAAGTTTATGATTGCACGATATTTAACTTCATCACGGTTAAGTGCGTATTCTTCAACTCTCACCTTACTATCATCGATTGCAATATCACGAGGGAAACCGCTTCCAATGATGTTTAGACGATTTCTAAGTTCATGTTTTGATAGCGTTTGGTATTCATCGACAAGATCAAACGCAGAGCTATAAGCGGCATCTTTTGTCGTAAAGTCATTGAGAACAACTTTGTTTGTAGAGTGTTCGACATGAATACCAGCAGTAGCAGATAAACTGAATAATAATAGTGATGAGAGCGTCATTAGTTTTTTCATATAGTCACCTTTTTATTTGTATTACAAAGTCAAGATGTCCAACGAATCCTTGTTAATATCTCTCGACAAAGGTGATAGTGCCATTATAGAAATGTGCTGTACATCACATTTGTGACCATTGACTATGGAAGAATTGTCAACAATAAAACTCAAGCACTTTTGACATTACGGTCAATGTGAAAAAGCGAATATCTGTATGGTTTCGTTAATAATTAAACCACTCTCGGAAACGCTGACTATTCAGTCAAAGCGTATGTTTCTTGTCGTTATAGTGACCTGCCTACAACTTAATCACTTAATGCATGCAATTCAATTGCAATGGCTTGGTATAGATTTTCATTCAGATCTTCCAGCTTAGTAACGATCCTACAAATTCTAGTGATTAAAAAGTCATTGTTTGTGGTTTTTTATTCTATTGTCGTGTATAAAAAAACTTTACAACAAATGATAAAGGAATATCCATGAAAAAGTTATTGTGTTTTGCTGCACTGGGGTTAGCTGTTTCGACGACGGTTAATGCAGACCCAATTTTAGACGACATCAAAAGTACAGGGGAGCTAAAAGTCTGCTTTGATTCTGGGTATATGCCTTTTGAAATGACAGCAAAAAATGGGCAGTACATCGGGTTTGATATCGATTTGGGTAAGCAAATGGCGCGTGCCATGGATGTTAAGTTTGTTCCGGTAAACACTTCATGGGATGGCATTATCCCAACACTGTTGACTGGTAAGTGTCACATGATTATGGGCGGGATGACTATCACACCTATGCGAAATACTCAGGTGAATTTCGCTGATCCCTATGTGGTTATTGGTCAATCCATTCTCGTAGATCTCAAACATGAAGGTAAAGTGTCTAGTTACCGAGATCTCAATAGTCCAGAATATGTTGTTGCAACTAAGCTTGGGACAACGGGTGAGCAAGCGGTAAAACGATACCTTCCGAAAGCTAAGATAAATCTATACGAAACTCAGTCTGAAGCGGTACTTGAGGTTGCCAACGGAAAGGTAGATGCGTTTGTTTATGACTTTCCTTACAACTCTATTTATGTGGCGGAAAACAAAGGGCAGTTAATGCACTTGGCTAAACCGTTTACTTACGAGCCTTTGGGTTGGGCTGTGCCGCAAGGAAATCCAGATACGCTTAACTTCTTAAACAACTATTTACGTCAAATTAAGGGCGATGGAACTTACGATCGCATTTACGATAAGTGGTTTAACGACGATAAATGGTTAAAGCAAGTTAAGTAATCATTTTGTTATTGTAGAGGAGCGGCTAGCTTCTGGCTCGGTTCATCGCCAACCAAACGGTTCGCGCTGTGAAGCTAACGCTTTTCTTTATTCAAATACCCAACCAACTTTAATCAAAGTCATTCTCGGAATCACATGCAAAATAACTTTAAATCCCTATTGTGGAACGCTGTTTTTGTTCTTGTTTTGCTATCAATTTGCGGTCTTGTCTATCTGTCAGGTAAGCGAATCGATTACAGCTGGAATTGGGAGCGTGTCCTTCCTTATATTGCCACTAACGCTGCTTCATCCATTACCGCGCCTGTCGATGGGAACATCATTCTCGACGAGAATAACCAACTGGCTCTGGAGAGTATTCATGGTGATATTGTTCTTGAACTAAGCCAATATAAGTCTGTGGACGTCTATGAAGGTGATCTTATTTTTGAAGGAGATACCTTAGCAACTATAAAAGAGTGGCGCTCTGGCCCAATTTTAGATGGTGTTGTGACGACCATTAAAATCTCACTCTGGTCACTTATCATTGCTCTAGCGTTAGGCTTAGTTGTTGGACTAATGCGCATATCCAGCAATCCGGCATTAAAAAAGCTGGCGCTTGTTTATGTCGAGGTCATTCGTGGAACGCCTCTTTTAGTACAGATTTTTATCGTTTACTTCTTTATTGGTACTGTGCTTGACCTTGAGCGTTTTACTGCGGGAGTGATAGCGCTCTCCGTGTTTACCGCCGCTTATGTCGCAGAAATTGTGCGGTCAGGAATCCACTCAATCCCAAGAGGACAAATGGAAGCGGCGCGTTCACTAGGAATGAATTATCCCAAAGCGATGATTTATGTCATTTTACCTCAAGCGTTTAAGCAGACATTACCTCCCTTAGCCGGGCAGTTTATCAACCTGATAAAAGATTCCTCACTTGTCTCCGTGATTTCGATTACTGATCTGACAAAAGCGGGCAGGGAAGTCGTAAGTGGTAGTTTTGCCCCATTTGAAGTTTGGTTTACCGTTGCGGCCCTTTATTTGCTTCTAACTAGTACCTTATCTTGGGCAATACAAACGTTAGAAAAGAAATTGGCAGCAAGTGATTAATGGTGGAGTCATTAATGGAATACATTATTTCAGCAAAAACAATTAATAAAATTTACCCTAATGGCTGCCATGCGCTCAAGGACGTATCGGTAAATGTAGAAAAAGGGGAAGTGATTGTCATCGTAGGACCGTCAGGTTCTGGTAAGTCAACATTCTTACGGACGATTAATCAATTAGAGACAATAAATAGTGGGTCTATAATCGTAGATGGTATCGATATGTACCACAAATCTACGGATATCAATAAACTACGCGCTGATGTGGGCATGGTATTTCAAGGCTTCAACCTTTTTCCACATAAAACGGCGATAGAGAACGTCATGTTAGCACCTTTAAAGGTTTCTAAACGTGACCCTGAATCGGTGAAGAAAGAAGCAAAAGATTTGCTTTATAAAGTCGGTCTGTCGGAGAGAATGGATAATTATCCTAATCATTTATCGGGTGGACAGCAGCAGCGCGTCGCAATCGCTCGTGCGTTAGCAATGAAGCCCAACATTATGTTGTTTGATGAACCCACATCAGCACTAGACCCTGAAATGGTTGGAGAAGTTCTTGATGTGATGAAAGATTTGGCCAAGGACGGAATGACCATGGTCGTGGTTACTCATGAAATGGGTTTCGCAAAAGAGGTCGCTGATAGGGTGTTGTTTATGGAAGATGGTGAGCTTTTGGTTTCTGACTCTCCTGAGCGATTTTTTGATAACCCCTCCAATCCTAGATTGCAGAAATTTTTATCTAAGGTCTTATAATAAAAAGAAAATTTGATTGAGGGTTAGCCCCTCAATCACTTCATGCACTATTGTGGCTCGTAACGCCCGCCTCGCCGAGAGACATAGATAATGGGCTTTTTACTCGAAGTTAATGGCGATAACATTAGCTTGGTCCGAATGAAAGGTCTGGTAAATACTAAAGTGTTTAATCAGCCATTAAGTCTTTGTTCACTTTAAACATAACAATTTCATTTTGAATTGATAAAAATTGTGTTTGAATAGAGCTTATGGATGTTTGGCGGTATGGATGTCTAAATGAAGAAAGTAACAATTTTAGATGGTGGCATGGGGCGAGAGTTGAAACGTATTGGCGCCCCTTTTTCTCAGCCGCTTTGGAGTGCACAAGCGCTAATTGAATCACCACAACATGTAAAAATGGCCCATGAGAATTTCATAGACGCTGGCGCAGAGATTATCACTGTCAACAGTTATGCATGTGTCCCATTTCACTTAGGCGAGGAACTCTATGCAAAACGGGGGACTGAGTTAGCAAAATCTGCAGCTAAAATTGCCAGAGATGTAGTCACCAGCTCCAACGATAGAGTGCTCGTTGCGGGCTCTCTTCCTCCTGTAATGGGGTCTTACAGGCCTGAATTATTCGAGCCGAAAAGGGCACTGGAAGTGGCCTCTGAGTTATTTGAAGCTCAAGATCAATATGTTGATATTTGGTTAGCTGAGACCGTGTCTAGCCTCGCTGAAGTTGAAGTTCTATCAATAATTTTAGCCAAAACAGATAAGCCCAATTATCTTGCTTTCACCTTAATGGATGAGCCTAACTCTTTGCCTCGCCTTCGCTCAGGGGAATCTCTTAAAGTCGCGGTTAATACGCTGTTGAAAACAAATGTTTCAGGTATCTTTTTCAATTGCTCTATTCCTGAAGTTGTCGAGCAAGCGATCATAGATACACAAGCAGTATTGAGTGAGTCAGGTAGAGAATTGACGATAGGTGTTTTCGCAAATAGCTTTGCTCCGATAAAGCAAGCGCACCAAGCCAACGAGACCATTCAGGAAGTTCGTCATTTCTCTCCGACTGAATATCTTGAGTATGCTAAAAAGTGGCATGCGCAGGGAGCAAGCATTATTGGTGGTTGCTGTGGGATTGAACCACGTCATATTAAATTGCTAGCGACTTGGAGAGACACTCTCGAAAACGCCTAATTTTGCTGAAGCGCAGGGAAGTATGGCAAGAGGTTTTGTTTTTCATTCATCGTTATAGACAAAATAAAGGTCTTTCATATCTGGCAAAGTAACAAGATGCTTTAACTTGCTCATTACTTTGCCAGTTTGCCTCGAGATCTTTATTAACTATTTTTGGTTCAGATTAACGACAATCTTTCCAACTGTTCTCTGATTTCGCATGTCCAAGAGTGCGTTACCTACATCCTCTAAGCCGATGATCTTCAGTTTCGGTACTTCCAATTCTCCATTTTCTAATAGCTCAGACACTTCCTTTCCGGCATTAACGATACTTGCAAACCCTCTCTCGCCAAAGACATGACCAGAGCCCAAACTTATTTGGTGGAAGCCCAAGCCTTTTAAGAAGGCATCTGGATATTGAGAAGGGTCGACAGTCTTGACGAGCTCCACCATTTCTCCCTCAAAGGTTAACACCGAGGCTGCAATTCGGTCGTTATCACCGCCTACACAATCGAGTGCAACCTCAACGCCATGATTTCCGGTAATGTCCATTACTCGCTGAACTACATCTTCATGATGATAATCAATCATATGGGTTGCTCCTAACGAGGACAAATATGCGTGATTAGCTTCTGAACTAGTAGCAATGATCTGTTCAACACCAAATGTCTTTGCTAACTGAATAGCAAAGCTTCCAACGCCGCCAGCACCTCCGGCGATAAAAATGCTGCTTCGATTTGAAATATCGAGCTTGTCTACCAAAGCGCGATATGCGGTCCAGGCTGCGCAAGGTGTAGATGCTGCCACTTCAACCGGAACCTGAGGGTGCTTTATGAGCGTTCTTGAATCATGGATAGCAAATTCAGCGAATCCACCGTGATGGCGCCTCATGTTTCCGTGATACAACACTTTATCGCCAACCTTCCAATCAACGACCGCATCGCCTACAGAGACTATTTCTCCTGATACGTCTAACCCGCCAACAAAATTGTTATCCATGTTAGTGACCATGTCTGACCAATAATGAATTTTTGCATCGACAGGGTTCAAACCAACAGCGTTAACTTTAACCAATACATCAAATTGGGTTTCTAGTTTTGGTGTAGGTAATTCGGATAAAGAGAAAGTATCGTTATCTCGTTGGTAAGTTATCGCTCTCATAGGTTTTCCTTATTATTAAGAATGGTCGAAAGTCATACTAACTCAGAGGGTGCTGCTGAAATAATTATGGTTTTTTCTTATTTTGATAATTTTAGGTTATGTTTGATAAAAAGGATTCGAGATGCTCTGAAATTATCATCGACAACCAGTCTGCATAGCTAACGACATGTAACTTTATGATAAGTATTGACTAGTTTTATTATTCCATTTTTATGGAAATATTTTGTTGATCTTTTGTTTTGTGATTCTATACTTCCAGAAGTGTCGAAATAAAGGTTTGTCTATCAGGTAAGCTTGTTAGCGAAAAATGACGAGGAGAGTAAATGTGAATACAGAAATTATAACTATGGCTAAAGAAGCGCTGGATATGTTTGCGTTTCTAGCAACCGAACTTATCATCTTATTTCTGGCAATTAGCTACATTGTCGGTGTGTTGCAAGATTTTCTAACGCCAGAAAAAATTCAATCTATTCTCAGCTCGAAAAAGGGTAAAGGTTACTTCATTGCTGCGTTGCTAGGTTCGATTACGCCTTTCTGTTCGTGTTCGACCATTCCTTTCTTAAAAGGCTTGTTGCGTGCAAGAGCAGGTTTTGGACCTATGATGGTGTTCCTATTTGCAAGCCCGTTGCTTAACCCAGTGATTATTGGCTTGTTTGTGGTGACTTTTGGTTGGAAAGTTGCGGTATTTTACTTTGCTATCGCGATGTCAGTATCAGTGGTAGCAGGCTATGTACTTGAAAAACTAGGGTTTGAACGTTACGTCAAACCAGAAGCATATCAAGCGGTAGGTTCTTCTTCGTGCGGTACTTCTTGTGGCGATTCAAGCAAGAAAAAAGAAGAAGCGAGACCAGCATCAAGCTGTGGTACCAGCGCCTGCAATGAACCTACGCCAGTTGCGGCGAAAACATCTTGTTGTGGTGATGCACCAAAACCTGAACCTAAAGTGGAAGTGTCTTGCTGCTCATCAGACGGTAGTGCAACAGCGACAGTCTTGGAAGAGAAAGAACCTAGCCGCTGGGCACGTATTTGGCAATCAACTTGGAAAGACTTTAAGCAAGTGTTCCCTTATCTCATGATGGGCATTGCGATTGGTTCATTTATCTATGGCTTCATCCCGACGGAGTTCATTGCGGAGTTCGCTGGTGAAGCGAAGTGGTACGCGATTCCGGTCGCAGCAATCATTGGTATTCCATTGTACATCCGTGCAGAGGCGGTCATTCCACTTAGCGCGGCACTAGTACAAAAAGGTATGGCTCTTGGATCTGTTATGGCGCTTATTATTGGTAGTGCTGGCGCAAGTCTTACAGAAGTGATTTTGTTGAAATCAATTTTTAAGAACCAAATGATCGCTGCCTTCCTAATCGTTATCTTAACGATGGCCATGGGAGCGGGTTACTTATATAGCTGGGCTTTTTTATAAAAATAACCCTCGGGCGATTGCTCGAGGGCTCTGTTTTTGTCGCCATATAGGGAAAGGGAAGTTTCCTATACCGCGCAGACTATAAAAAAATAACGAGGTTACTCGTAAATACTATAGGAGAAATACTTGCTGGCGATGGTTTTATGCTTACCGCTCTGGATCAATTTTTGTATTCCGCTATCGAGTAATGCTTTTAATTCTTTGTCTTGTTTTCTCACTGCTACGCCAATGCCACGGCCGAACCACTTTTCCTCTGTAAACGCTGGTCCAGTAAAGTGATAGCCTTTACCTTGTGCAGTTTCAAGAAAACCAGCACTTAAACCGATTGAGCCACCAAATACAGCATCTAACCGTCCATTGAGTAGATCGGTAAATGCCTCATCGAACGTACCATAACGACGAATATCAATATCTGGATACAAGGCAGAAAGGTACTTATCACCAATTGTGGCTCTTTGAACTCCAATAGATAAACGATTTAGGCTGCCGTCATCCATGTTGATTTCTCTATCATTTTTCATTACAAAACGAGTCGGTACTTTTGCATAAGGGACGGTGAAATCGACTTTCTTTTCTCGTTCTTCTGTGATTGTCATTGCAGCAATAATCGCATCGTTCTTGCGACTAAGGAGAGAAGGGATGATGCCATCCCAATCCATTTTTGAGATAACGCACTTTACTTCTAACTCTTTGCATAACGCGTTAGCGAGGTCGACTTCAAACCCTTCTAGCTTTCCCTCTTTTGTCGTCCAGCTAAATGGGGGGTAAGCCCCTTCAACAGTGAAGCGAATTTGTTTCCACTCTTTCGCATGGCTGAAAACTGAAAATAAGCTAATAAACAATACGACTATCCATTTCATAAACGTTTCCTTGTAACTATTTGGAAACCAATGTTTAACACAAAGTAAGCAAATATCAATGGAAGTGCATATATGTGTGACCTTTCGCCCGCATTGTGTGAGCGAAAGGTTTTGCGTGTATTACAGCTTATCTTCAATAGTTACGAGGGGAACTCTCGTTGAGACAGCGTGAAGTGCAATGTTGTGAATCATTTCATCGACCGTGGTACAGCTATCCATTAAGATCGAAACATCATACTTGTCCGCAGATTTTGAAATAGCAGTATGTGTCACGCAGTTTTGTGTCATCATTCCGCATACAAGTAACTCCGTTACATTTTTGCTTGCCAATACTTCTTCTAAACGTGTTCCTTCAAAGCTATCTGCGAAGTGCTTTACCACGATTTCGGAATTCGGCGCTAAAGCAAGAACTTCTGGGTGAATATTGGCACCGTCGCTGCCTTCATTGAAGAATGGGGCAATACCCATGGCAGGGTCGGCAATATGCTGAATATGAATCACAGGAATGTCTTGCTCATTGGCTTTAGTTATTGCTCTCTTAACATTGTCTAAAGTCGATTCTGTATTCCATAAAGGAAACTTTCCTTCCGGGAAATAGTCGTTTTGCAAATCAATTACAAGTAGGGCTTTTTGAGTCATTTTCTTTTCCTTTTATTGAGGATCATTGCGGTACGAATAATATAAAGACTTTTAGCCACCTTCTTTAGAGTCTAAAATGACACAAAAGAGTCAAAAAGCGACACTTGAAGATAAATGAAAATAGCACTCGTTAATTACCCAGATAGCTCACAAGCCTCCGTATATGGTTTAAGCGAACTCTTCGAGATGGCAAACCGTGCGGCGGCTAAATTGGGCGTTGATGTGCACTTTGAAGTAGAGATATTGGATCACTGGCCAAACACGCACTTCGATGTGAAAACAGCGGTAATGATTCCGCCTAGCGGCACTGGTCAATATTACTTAGAACCAGAGCCAGAGCTACTCGACTGGTTAAATGTCCAACATAGTAAAGGTGCGATTTTAGCCTCCGCCTGCGCTGGTACTTTTATTCTTGCTCAAACCCAGTTGTTGACCAATAAGTCTTGTACGACACACTGGGGCTTGGCTCCTTCATTAGCGAGTCAGTTTCCCGATATCCACGTAAGACAAGAAGCCATCCTTATTAACGAAGGAACGATCATTACGGCTGGGGGTATGATGTCATGGGTGGATTTAGGTTTGGAGCTGGTTTCCTTATTTGCGTCACCGGCAGTAATGCGCCTGTTAGGAAAAATGTTGGTTATTGATACTGGTCCGAGAGAGCAACGCTTTTATCAACAGTTTACTCCAAACTTCCAACATGGTGATGAGGTAATTGTTCAAATACAGCACTATATAAACGATCATTATCAAGGAAAACTGAGCAATAAAGAGCTTGCAGAGTTGAGTTGTTTAACAGAAAGGACATTGCAGCGACGCTTTAAAAAGGCGACAGGTTTCAATGTTAACCAATACATACAAAGCTTAAGAGTACAAAAAGCTTGTGATTTACTTGAGTCGACAACCCTAACATTTGACGCAATATCATTTAGAGTGGGTTACCAAGATGTGAGCGCGTTCAGGAAAATATTTAATAGAATCGTAGGTTTAACACCGAAGTCGTTCAGATCTCGGTTCTGTTCATGAACGCCAGAAGTAAGATAATGTTGGTATTAAACATTTATAACTCAGAAGCAAACACCGCATATTTTTACAAGCTGGCTTAGCGTGATGAAAAGGGATAACAAGCTAAGCCAACCGTAGCGCACTCCTAATTACTGAACATTTTGTAGAATGCTTAAAGGGTTCTCAAATTACAATGACTTGTATAGGTCGTTGTTAATCACAAAAGCTATGTGATTTCCAAAACCAGTTTCCCAATATGTTGCTTGCGTGAAAATACTTCTTGCGCTTGACCTATCTGGTTCAAGGGAAATGACTCCGCGACTAAGGGACGAATTGCGTTCTGTTCGATATAGCGAACCAAGTTACCGAATACTTCTGGTGCCAAAACGGTACAACCAAATAACGCTAGGTCTTTAAGGTAAAGAGTTCTTACATCCAGCTCGACAATTGGGCCGCCTATGGCGCCGGAAACAGCGTATCTTGATCCTGGCTTTAGTACCTGAAGAAATTGTGGCCACTGCTCTCCTGCGACCAAATCAATCACTACGTCAACGCTGTTTTCTCCGAGAGTCGCTGTTAAATTTGCATCGCGAGGGATAACTTGGTTTGCTCCTAATGCCGTGATCTGTTCTTTCTTTTCTGGGCTGGCGATAGCAATGACGTATGCTCCACGCGCCTTCGCCAGTTGGATTGCGGCAGAGCCAACACCGCCGGATGCCCCTGAAATCAGTACGGTATCGCTCGCTGTGACATTAGAGCGGACAAGCATGTTCTCGGCAGTTGAATAAGAACAAGGGAAGGAGGCCAAATCGATATCCGATAAACTACTATTCACAGCATATGCATGTTTACTGTCAACAACAGTGAACTGAGCAAAGCCACCATCACATTCTGAACCGAAGTACCAAGGCGAGCTAAGTGCTTGACTGTTGAAGCGCGTAATACATGGTTCGATGAGCACACGCTGACCGATTCGTGATGGGCAGATATTCTCACCAACAGCGACGATGGTACCGCATACATCGGCACCTTGGATTCGAGGGAGAGATAGCGCGTCTCCTGACCAACTTGCATCCATGCTATTGGCGTCATTTTTAGAATACCATGCTGTTCGGGTATTGATGTCGGTGTTATTGACTCCGGCGGCGGCAACTTGGATCAATACATCATCAGGCGAGGGGACTGGCACAGGTATATCATCGCGGTAACGAAGCATATCTGGCCCACCATGACCGATAAGTTGGACGCCTTTCATGACTTTCGGGATTGTGGTCATTGATTGTTCTCCTTCATTAGTTCTAGCAGAGTGTGTTCAGCGGATGCAAAGGCAGCGTGACCGAGAACCGGCCATGCGTTGGATAGACCTTCATGTAACAAGAAGAGTGTGGTTGCGAGGTCTTCTCGCTGACTTAGTTGGACCATAAGCTGACGAACCGCCAATTTGTGTTGTTTTACTGCTTGATTAATAGATAGATTTTCTGGATAGGCTGCTAATGCATTGATGGACATGCAGCCATTCGGTGCAAACTCCTTCATCCAATCCTCGAGGCGAGTGAATAGGTGTAATACAGCCGGTGTTCCATTGGCAGGGGCGTCTTCGAGCAAAAAACTCAAATACCTTTGATGGCGATGCTCGAGAGCTGCAACAATCATCGCTTCCTTGGAGGGGTAGTATTTGTACAGGGTTCTCAGGCTGACTTCGCAGGCGTTTTTGAGTTGGGGTACGCTAGGCTCGGCGAAGCCATACTGACTGAATGCTTTTTCTAGGCTTGCTGCGATTTTTTCTTTCACTATTTGATACACCAGGTAGAACGTTTGTTTTACCTAAGGGTAGAATAAACTTTCTACCTCAGTCAATGGTGTATTTAAACTCTGTATTGAAAGCCCGACGTAATGCCGGGCTAATTTAAGTG
The DNA here is from genome assembly GCF_033339955.1 of Vibrio sp. 1731. Lineage (NCBI taxonomy): Bacteria > Pseudomonadati > Pseudomonadota > Gammaproteobacteria > Vibrionales > Vibrionaceae > Vibrio > Vibrio sp. 1731. The sequence continues at coordinate 80,303 of NZ_JAWOVO010000020.1, forward strand.
ATTTTTATAGATTCGGAACGTGAATCAGTGTGCCGTTGCGTGCTGTTCTCCACGCTTGTCTAGCATTCCGCTGAAACGGGTTAGTAGTAGAGCACCTAATACTACGATCGCGCCAATCCAAGGTGTGTGCATCAGCCCAGCATTGGCCACGATAAGGCCACCGCCCCAAGAACCCAGTGCAATACCTACGTTAAATGCAGCAATGTTGAGACCAGAAGCGACGTCGACTGCATCAGGTGAATATTTCTCTGCTAGTTTGACAACATAAACTTGAAGTCCTGGAACGTTACCAAAGGCAAAGGCACCCCAGACAAGAATGGTCACTACTGCAGAAATTGGATTAAATGCTGTGACACTAAACACGAGCAATACCACAATTAGGCCCGAGAAAATCGCTGTCAGAGCTTTGATTGGCCCCATAGAGTCGGCCATCTTTCCGCCCCAGATGTTGCCGAATGCGACTGATACACCATAAACCAACATAATTAGGCTGATAGCGCTAGAGCCAAACCCCGAAACTTCTTCCAAAATAGGAGCCAAGTAAGTGAAGGCTGTGAACGTACCACCGTAACCGAGCGCGGTGATTGCGTACACCAAAAGTAGACGAGGTTGAGTCAAGACTTTTACTTGCGATGACAGCTTGGTTGCTGGTGGTTGTTTCAGATTACTCGGCACTAGCAGAGCGCTTCCTATCAGTGCGATGATTCCAAGGATCGCGACGATTAGGAAGGTTGCCTGCCAACCAAATGTCTGGCCAATCCAGGTGCCAAGTGGCACGCCCGTCACTAGAGCTACGGTCAGACCGGTAAACATAATAGCAATTGCGCTAGCGGCTTTTTCTTTTGACACTAGGCCAGTGGCGATAGTCGAGCCGATCGAAAAGAACACACCGTGTGCAAGCCCGGTCAGTATCCTTGCTGTGACTAGAGTGTTGTATCCAGGTGCTTGCCAGGCTAACAGATTGCCAAGAACAAACAGTGCCATAACAGAAAGCAGAACGTACTTTCTTTTCCAGTTACCAGTCAGCGCTGTTAAAACGGGAGCACCAACCGCGACACCAAGTGCGTACAGGCTAACTAAAAGACCCGCTGAAGGTAATGATACGTTGAGGTCGGAGGCCATAGTCGGTATCAGACCGACAATTACAAACTCCGTGGTTCCAATAGCAAAGGCGCTAAGCGTCAATGCAAGTAAAGCTAAAGGCATAACAACTCTCTCTTATAATCATTGAATATGAATGGATAAACGAATAGCCCGTTTCCATGCCGTGTATTATTAAAGAGTTATTCGTTGCGAAAAATGGTGTTTATTACAAAATACTTTTGCTATAAATGATGGAAATGCGCAATTAAGAAAGGGGATGAAATGTTAACCCGATCAGATGAATTAGAGATTCTTATGGCAGTTGTGGATAGTGGTGGATTTTCTTCCGCTGCTGATGCACTAGGTATTCAAGTCGCTAGGGTATCTCGTGCGGTTAGTAAAGTTGAATCACAGTTGGGGGTAACCTTGCTGAATCGCACGACACGCAGAGTGGAAGTTACTGAGGAAGGGCATCAGTTTGTTGAAGCGGTTCGCTTAGGTTTACTACAAATACAGCAAGCTGAAGAAGAGATCATCACACGAGGTGAATTACCCAAGGGGCGCTTAAGAGTTGATGCCGCTAGCCCATTTGTTTTACATCAACTCGTGCCGTTAATTCAGCCATTTAAAGAGGCTTATCCTGATATTCAACTCGATCTTACCTCTAATGAGGGTTTTGTGGATCTATTGGAAAAAAGAACCGATGTGGCAATACGTATTGGACGATTATCGGATTCAACACTGCATGCTAAACCTTTAGGAACAAGCCCACTATTTATCGTTGCCACGCCTGGTTATTTATCTAAACGAGGTTTCCCTGAAGCGGTGAGCGATTTGCGCAGTCATAACTTGATCGGTTTTTCTGGCGCTAAAGTGTTAAATCAGTGGCCATTACGAGGGTTTGAGATGATAGAGCCTGATATCCTATCCAGCAGTGGTGAAACGGTTAGACAGTTAGTGCTGGCAGGGAACGGCATTGCATGTTTATCTGGCTTTATGGTGAAAGATGATCTTGATTCTGGACGGTTAGTGGCATTGTTTGAATCGGAAAAAATCACAAATACTGGACGAGAACAGGTCAATGCTGTCTTCTACAAATCTTCTTCAGTCTCTAAACGTATTTCCGCGTTCATCGACTTTATTCAACCAAGACTTACTTTAAAATAACTCTATTATTGTTGTTTTAACAAAAGATTTTTGTCGTTATTGCAGCTTTTGTTTTTCCAAGTGCCAAGCCTAGCGTGCCACCCCTTAGTAAGGTGGCACATATTTTTATTTGATCTTAGTTAAAGCGTGGCAACACGTACTGAGCGATCTGTTCCATTGATTTCTCAATTGGTTGGCTATTACGACGGAAATGCAACCCGATGTGATTGACTCCTGCTTCTTGCATTTTTTCTAGCTCATCGCTCAAGCCATTGACTCCGGCCCGGATACCAAAGTGATGCCGAACGACTGGTGCATTTGGGTTATCGACTAAATCAAGATGAATAAAGCTGGCGTAGGGTTTGTTTCCCGCTACGGAGCGCCAAAGTACAACGCGGTGTTCATGATCATCAGGTGTGCCTGGGTAGGCGAGCCAGCCGTCTAGGTTTTCTCCTATCCATTGTGGACTTTGCTGCGCTAACCCTGCGACATAGATAGGAATATCAGCAAACTCGGGTAATAACTGTAGATCGTTACCCAGCTTATCATTTTGCGTATCTTTCAAAATCTCTACACTTTCTCGAAAAGCCGAGCCACGGCTGTCAAAGTTAGCGTTAAAAACGGGATATTCACTAGGACGGTCTCCACTAGCCACACCGAGTATCAGGCGGTCACCACTTAACTCGTTGATGGTCGCAGCGGCTTTTTTCACTAGCCAAGGTTGTCTTAACGGTAATACTATCGCTGCTGTCCCTAGTAGAATGTTGTCGGTGCACGCAGAGAGATAGCCAAGATAACTGAACGGTTCATAAATTTGTGCCGCGTCTCCAAAGTTAGGGTCGTACAACGGGACATCTCTCACCCACGCTACGTTAAAGCCTAACTTATCGGCTAACATAATACGCTGTTTATGTGCACTCATGTCTGGTACGCCGAACGGTTTTCGTTGGAGCAGGCGTTTTTTCTGGCCTTCTTGGGTCCAGTCATTATCTAGGGGGAGCTCAACCCCGATGGTGAATCTGTTACTTAAATCTTTATGCATTATGAAGCCTGACTATTACTGTGAGTACTAGGATGCAAGGTGCCTCCCTGATATTCAGGACACTATGAGATTTTTGTTGTGAGAAAAAGCGGCAAAAAGACAAAAGTGTTTTGCCACAAACAGCGGTGGTCTTTAAAGGAACTGGTGGTTCTCTACCTTGATTTCTTGCTTGATGAAGTCAATAAAAGAGCTGATCCGGCGTGAGGTACTGGCATTTTTGTAATACACCGCATGAACGGGCTGTTCGACATTATGCGTGTGTTCACTAAGCACGCCCACTAAGCGACCAGCTTGTCGGTCAGAGTAGGTCATAAAGTCAGACAGGCAAGCTATCCCCGCACCATGTAAGGCTAAACACCTTAGCGTCTCGCCATTATCAGATCTTAGGCTACTCATAATACGCAGAAGTTTGTTCTTATCATCCATGATCGGCCATTCCTTAAGATACTCCGGCTTGTTGAATCCAAGTAGCTTGTGATTGAGTAACTGATCTATTGAGGTTGGAGTACCATGTTGTCTTAAATACTCTGGACTCGCGACGATTCGAATCCGACTTTTACCAAGAAATATCGCGCGCATGGTTGAGTTTTGTAGCTCACCGATACGAAAAGCAATATCGGTTTTTGTTCCCAAAAGGCTAATATTTTCCTCATTGGAATTGAGATCGATTTCGACTTCTGGATACAAGCTCTGATATTTAGCAATGTGCGGCGTTAGTACGTGCAGTAAGAAGGGGGTAGCTGCGTTTATTCGTAGGAGGCCAGAGGGCTTATATTTCTGGCTTTTCAGTTGTGCTTCGGCATTCTCTACTGCTTCTACAATATGTCTGACTTTATCGAGGTATATCGTTCCTTCATTAGTAACATCTAACTTACGGGTTGTGCGATTTAACAAAGTCGTTTCGAGTTTGGCTTCTAGCCGAGATACCGATCGACTCACCGCCGAGACGGTCATCGATAACAGTTCAGCCGCAGAGCTGATTGAACCCGTATCGACCACGGCCATAAAGGTGCGCATTTCATCTAGAGTAGCTTTCATTGTTGAATATATTTCAAATTAGATTTGAGTATTGTTAACTTTACGGAAAGTTTCTTGCGGCGTAAAGTTTTGCTTCGAATCAACTATAAAATCGATAATTCAGGAGATTTAGATGAAAGTACCATCATTTGGCGTCGGCACGTTTCGTTTAGAGGGTGAAGTAGTTAAGGATTCAGTCCGTAATGCGTTAGAAGTGGGTTACCGCGTAATTGATACTGCACAGATTTACGGTAATGAGGCAGAAATCGGTGAAGTATTGACACAGTCCGGTATTGCACGTGATGAGCTATTCATTACGACCAAGATCTGGGTTGATAACATGAACACGGAACAACTCATTCCAAGTCTAAAAGAGAGCTTAGAAAAGCTAAATACAGATTATGTGGATTTGACCTTGATCCACTGGCCTGGCAATAACAATAACTTGAGCGAATACATGGCTTCATTACTTGAAGCTAAATCGCAAGGGTTAACCCGTAATATTGGCGTCTCCAACTTTAATATTGACTTGTTGCAACAAGCGATAGAAGTGGTCGGTAAAGAGAATATTGTTACTAACCAAATCGAGCTTAGCCCTTATTTGCAAAATCGTAAGTTGGTCAGCTTCATGCAGGAAAACGATATTCAGGTAACGTCTTACATGACCTTGGCATATGGGAAAGTACTTGGGGACCCAACTATTGCAGGTATTGCTGAGGACTATCAGGCCACGCCAGCTCAAGTCGCGCTTGCTTGGGCGCTGTCAAAAGGTTACGCGGTGATCCCGTCTTCAACTAAACGAGAGAATTTGGCAAGTAACCTGAAAGCACTTGAACTTAATCTGAGTGAAGAGGCGATTGCTAAGATAGATGCGTTGGAAAGAAATGGCCGCGAAGTAAACCCTGAAGGGCTAGCGCCTGAGTGGGATGATTGAGTGAGTTTCACGGGAAATCATTGCCTAAATGACACCTCTGCAATCGCTGACTTCCTCAGCGTTTGACGGTAGTACAACACCATAGACGATAACGGCTCGCTTGTCTGACGATAGTGCGAGCTTTTATCTTTTTGGCCTATTAGTTTACTGTATTCTCCCGGCCTTCAATTTGGCCGGGAGACGTCATTTAGAGATCAGTTACCATTCGATTGTAGAGCCATCAAATACGCGGAAGCTTCCGGATAGCTCAAGTGTTAGTTGTTCTGCGACCGAAACAATGCCTGCAACACTTTCCTCGGCAGAAAAGGTTGCGTCCTCACCGCCCATATCGGTTTTTACCCAGCCGGGATGAACTGCGACAGTTTTTACTCCTCGCGATTCGAGATTGCGTGCTGCTGATACTAGAACCTGATTAAGCGCTGCTTTAGATGCTCGATAACTGTACATGTTACCTGAACTGTTATCGCTTAAACTCGCAACTCGGGTTGAGATTCCCACGATGGTTTTGTGCTGACTTTTCGCAACGTTGTCTTGTAGTGCTTGAATTAGCAGGGCAGGTGCGACGGTATTTATGTTTAGTACTTCTAGCCATTTTTTCTGGGTCATTTCGCCAAGCGTTGCACACTCTTCGCCTAATACACCTGCATTCAGAATTAAATGATCGAGCGGACGATCCGCTAATCGAGTGGCTAACTGATCGATATCTTGTTGGTTAGTGACGTCTAGAGCCATCAGTTGAAGTTGATTGGGTTGGGTTACTAGTTCATTGAGCTGCTTAGCATTTTCTGGTGAACGACAAGTTGCGATAACTTGCCAACCTTTTCCAAGGTAGTGGCGGACAAATTGCAAGCCTAAGCCACGGTTAGCGCCAGTGATTAATACAGTAGACATCGCTTCTCCTACGTTGTTGAGTTGAACAACGACCATATTAGAGGCGACGTATAAGCATGTAATCAAAACAGTATAAAAATGGCCTAGAATTCGACATTGTCAAATCTTAAAGTTTGAGAAAGATGCTGGCAAAGTGTTTTAGCCTAGTGACCGTCAGTTCGGAGGCAGCACCGCTGACACCTGCAACAGCAACGACCTTACCATCCAAGTAAAGGGGGATCGCTAAGCAATTGAGGTTTGGCTCTGCCTCTTCTAAATCGAGTGCGTAACCTGATAATACAACCTGATTAAGTTCAGTTTCTAACGTGGGGGATATTTGGCTTTCAAGGCGCAATGTTCGGCGAAGCTCATCATCAAAACTAAGAAAAACCTTGCCGATCGCAGATGTTGTGAGTCCTTCTCGTTTCCCTCTCGGGCTACGGATAGTAAGAGGGTTATCCTGCTCTATAGCATCGATATACAAGTACTCTTTAGCGCCACTTTGTACAGCGAGGTAAGCAGTGTTGTTAGTCATTTGGGCCATTTTTTTCAGCAATGGAACAAAGTGTTGTCGGATAGCTTCGTTTTTTTGTTCAATCGGCTTAGACAGTTCATAGCATCTAAACCCTAGGCTGTAGCTATGGTTGTGTTTGGATACATATCCAAGAGAGTGTAGAGTCGCAAGTAACCCGTGAACAGTCGTCTTATTTAACTGGATCGCATTACTGATCGTCTGTAATGATAGGGGAGACTCACTCATCGAGAGCAACTCGAGGATTAGAAAACCTCGCTCTAGAGACTGAATGTTTTTTCTTGCCTTGGGCACAAAGACTCCTTGATGATGGTGTTGCATCTGAATGGCTTACTGATGCTTCCACCTATAACAAACCACTACGCTGGTGGTTTGGTTTTATTAGAGAATATACTCAGCACTTAAACTGATCGGCTCGTTGTATGCGTCCACAAGGGAGTTTTTTCCTTGCTTCTTAGCATTGTATAACGCTTGGTCTAATATCGAATAGAGCTCATCAAAGTTGGTGAGTGGCATTGAGGTTGATAGATAGGCCAGACTCGCAGATATATTCAATTGATGGTTATTAAGCGAATGTACACTCTTTTCTGAAATTGTTTTATGCAGACTTTGTATTCTAAAGGGAACGTCAATCTCATCGACGTTTTTCAATAGCAAGATAAACTCTTCTCCACCTAAACGACCCAAGTAATCTCCCTTATTAAGTTTAGCTTTAAGCGCTTTGCATACCTGTTGTAGTACTAAGTCGCCAGTCGGATGACCATACTGATCATTAATCGCCTTAAAGTCATCTAGATCGATTAATGCTAGAACGTAGCGGAAGTCTCCTTCCGCTTTGGAGGTTTGGCTTTTAATCGTCTCTATAATTGCCGCTCTGTTTAATGCACACGTTAAGCTGTCTATTTTGGCTTTTAAGCGTGTTTGTCGCTGAACCATCAATGCCAGAGCGAGGAGAATCAATAAACAGAAAACAACAAAATTATAAGTGCGTTGTTGGTCTGTGAGTTTTTCAAACTGGTACTGACTTAGAAGAGTTTCGTTGTTCAACTGCGCGACTTGTAGATCATATTCATACTCTTTTTTAGTGAGATCTAGTGCCTCTAACGCCTTGATATTACTCGCGTCTCGGTTCGTTAGTTCAATCGTCGAGTAGGCCTTGTGATGCTCCAGTGCCTTTTTGTAATCATTTTGAGCTTGGTATGCTTTTGAGAGGAGTAATTGGGCTTGCGCTTGCAATAAGGGCCTAGCGTTTTTTACCGCTAATCTTAACGCTATTGTACTGTGTTCAATCGATTTTTCGGGTGTATGGTTCTTTAAATATGCCAATCCAGCAGCCAAATGACCCTCTGTTTCAAGGTGCGTATTCTCATAAGTTTGGGCAATGTTTAATGCTCTTCCAATGTAATCTACCGCGGTATCCAATTGCCCAGAATCGGCCAAAGCAGCAGATAACCCTAAATAGGTCAACCCTTGCCCGTATGGATAATGAAGTTGTTCGAGAATCGTTAATGCATTTTTGTAGTGGCTGATGGACTTATCGAGTTCTTTGGATTTTCTGTACATCGCTCCTAGACTATGTTCGACTTGCGCAACTTCAAGAGGTGTCCCTTCATCTTGGCGAACCAGTAAGGTTTGAATGAGATATTGCTCTGATTGTTCAAATTGCCCCAGCTCTGCAAGTAAATTGCCGACGTCATTGTAAATCCCTGAAGGATCGCTTTGCGTCGACATGTTGGCCATCAACTGTCGATACAAACTTAAGGCTTTTTCATAGTCACCGCGGTAATTGTAGTTATTTGCTACCACGCGCAAAGCGAGATCAACAGGGAAGTTTTCTTGATGCTTATGATTTAAGTGGCTCTCTAAGGATGAGCAATAAAAGTTTGCTTTGTGATAACGACCTTGTTGATTCAGCGTATAACAAAGTTGATAGTTCATCAGAGCCTTGCCTTCGGAATCGGATATTTTCTTCATTGTCTGTCGCAAAGAAGAAAAGCTATCTACTGAGGCCTCGTAACTACCATGCTTACGTTCATTTAAGGCAAGAATATATTCTGATTCTAATTGAGAAAAAGGGTTGTCTAAGACTTGACTGCTGCCGTAGTAAGGCTGATTTATGTTTGACATATATTCATAAATCAATCCACTTACGTAGAGCTTTTCGCTGTCCGATTTCGCTGTATGGTAGCGATCTTGAAGCATGCTCAATGCCGACTCAGGGTTGCTTCGTAGTGTGGTTTGGTAGACAGAGTGCCACTGTGTGATATTTTGGTTTGGTTCAATATCTTGAGTGTCGCTTGCATATACTGGAGTGAGCAAAAGTGACGCAAGCAAGGGATAGAGCACGCGCATGTTTAAACGAGCCTTTAATTTAAGGTGCCTTTAAAGTTGAGTTATCATAGCGCTTTTAACGCATCAGCGTTGTGATTAAGTTGGGTGTACTAAGAAAAAGAGTAGTAAAACTATGCACTTGGTCGAGATATTGAAAGAAGAGGCATAAAAAAGAAAGACCTCAACATAAAGTTGAGGTCAGAAATCTTTAATCAATGTAAAGCTTTGCTAGATCTTGAGGCTCCATTTCTTTGCCTTCTAACTGATCGTTCCAGTTAGTTCCAACAAGAACACCATCTTCAGCAAGAGTCAAAAGCCAATCTTCAACAAAGATATCTAATGGGATTTCTAGTACAGTAAAATCTGACCATTCTTCAACATTATGTGCTTCTGCATCTTCTTTAGAAGACCAGAAAGGCATGACTTCGCTGTTTTCGAATTCAGTTGAATCGCAAGATAGCCAACCTTCTTCATTGCGTAAACCCCAAACCAATTGGTTTTCTTTCGTTTCTGCAACAAAAAGGTCAAGGTTCGCTTGGATATCTGATGTAAGTTTGCTCATTTCAAAACTCTCGTTGTTATGACGTGGCTAGAGTAACACTAAAGTGCCGATTCCTAAAGCATAATACGGTTGTCGAAATGAGTAAAAATAAAGGAGCCGAAGCTCCTTTTCTGAGGTTAAGTATTCACTCGTTTTTGTTTGCTTTGTGCTTGCAGAGCAAACAAAAACAGGTACTTTACCTTTCTGGAAGAGTTGTGAATATTGTCCACTCTCTTTTTATCTCGCCTTTGTAACCAACGACTGATGCGGTTACTCGACGATTTAAAGCATGGCTGACTTCATCGGTCCCTTGTTGTGCTAAGTGAGTGTCACCAAAACCAACAATGCGGACTCTACTCGGTTCGATGTCGTAGCTTAGTAGGGCTTCACGGACATTGCGTGCTCGTCTTTCAGAAAGATCTTGGTTATGCTTTGAACCGCCAACTTTACTAGCATAGCCGTGCAGCTCTATCGAAGTAGTAGGGTACTCTTTTAAAAAGTCGGAAAGCTCTCGGACTTGTCTTCTGAAGACTGGATTGATCTCATCAGAGTCGTTAGCAAAAAGTATCCGCACTTGCATGTTATCTGATGCTTTAATGTATTCTCCACAACCGTCGTTGTCGACCTCTGAGCCTTCAGGTGTACCTGGGCACATATCTCGAGCATTGATGACACCATCGTTATCGTCATCTTGCAAATCTGCTATTTGTTCTGCATTTGGTACAGGACGATACTCATATTCGTCTTCAGCAACAACGTGTTGAGTGATGGCGAGCATACCCAATGCAAATAGAATCTTCACTGGTTTCATGATCAGTACTCCACCTTTTCATTCCATTCTGTAGGTACATCGACACGCAAGGCATTTAACAATTGGCCAGTCGCGTTCATAACGCGGTACTTGGCGTACTGCTCTGAGTATCGAGCATCTAAGTAGTTCTTTCTCGCTTCGAAAAGTTCGTTTTCAGTATTTAACAAGTCCAGCAGAGTGCGTTTTCCAATGCGATACTGCTTTTCGTAGGCGATGACAGTTTCAGAGGCCGAATCTACGTGATCCGCTAGGAACTCTTTTTGTTGAAGTGTTAAATCTAACGCACTCCAAGATAGACGAAGACCTTCTTCTACTTGGCGGTATGCACGTTCTCTTAGGTCTTTTGCTTTATTTAGTTGGTAGGCAAAACTTTCAGCGTTGGCTACGTCACTACCACCGTTAAAGAGGTTGTAACGCATACGTAACATTGCTGTTGTCTCTTCGCTGCTTCCTTCGATACCGCTTGCATCATCACGCCATGTTTGAGCCGCTTCTACCGATATCGTTGGGTAGTAAGTTCCCTTAGATTGCTTGTATTGGAACTTTGCAGAGTCCACATCAGCTACCGAAATTTTGATTACTGGATGTGACTCGAATGCCAAGTCAATCGCTTCATCGATGGTGTAGGGAATAAAGTTTTGGTCCGCTCTTGGGAAAATCAATCCTTGTGGTGACTGTCCGACAAGGCGTGTAAAGGTGGTGTGGCTGTCATATAAGTTGTTCTGAGCTGCCACCAAGTTACCGTGAGCCTTTGCTAAACGAGCCTCTACCTGGGTTAGGTCTGCTGTAGAACCGATACCTGAGTTAACTCGCTTTTTAATGTCTTCATAGATCTTCTTATGCACTTTCAAGTTATTCTCGGAAAGTGTCAGAATTTCATAAGCTTTTACTGAGTCTAAATAAACTTTCGCGACCTCTAAAGCGGTGTCTTGGGCATCAGCTAGAAGTTGATAACGGACCGATTCAGCATCAGCTGCTGTTCGATCCATATCATTAAGTGTCGCTGAGCCATCCCATATTAGCTGGGTTAGTGTCACGGTGGCTTCTTTTCTTGTCAGATCGGTTGAATCTCGCCCTGACTCTGCAGGTTTGATTCCTTCGTAACCGATACCGGCATCTAAGTCTACGGATGGGAGGTAAGCACCACCAGATGCTTCATTCACATACTGCTTGCTAACGAATTCATTGAACGCACTTTTGATGTCAGGATTGGTTTTTAATGTGTTTTCAACCGCTTGCTCTAGCGTTTGCCCAAAAGCATGACTAGCGGTGAACATACCAATACAAAAGGCGTTGGCACGAGTCCACTTCACTGTGATTCTCCTAGATAATGGTAAAAATTCTCGAGGTGATAGGGCTTATAAGTGGAATACTTATAAGGGCGTCAATAATTTAGCGCACAATAACATTAATATGCGATGAAGTAACCTGTTGATTCGCTGTTCATTTGTTTCAATTTTGATAAATCAACCTACTAAATCTGCCTAAAAATTGAATTAAGATCTCAAATTAAACATGGAGGTAATGGCTAGAAACGAGAGTCCAGATTTTAATAAAATAAAACGCTTATGCGTCTGGATTCTTATTGATGTATGACACATAATTACTTTATTGAGCATCAAATTGCTGTTATTGCACTATATATTCGGGCAATATATAGCAAATTAGTATTGTTAGTCAAAAACTTGACAGTTATTTAGGGTTAAGGTTTATATGGATCGTACAGCATTAGTGCCACTCGGTAATCAAGTCGTCGTAATAGGTTTGGATGGGCAGCTGAGAGTCCTTGCAGAAGGACAGCAGCCTCTACCAGGTGAAGTGATAGTGGCAATGACAGATGCTGCGCCTCAAGACCTGAAAATTCAGCTTGCTCAAGAGCAAGGTTTAAAAGATATTTCAGACGATGTAGCACAGATTATTAGTGCTATTGAGCAAGGTCAAGACCCTTCTGCTATTGATGAAGAACTCGCACCTGCAGCGGGTGAAAATAGTGGCTCCAGTTTGCAAAATAGTGCCACGATTGTACGAGATGGTACTGAAGTGCTAGCCTCAACAAACTTTGAAACTATTGGCCTAGAATCCCTCGGCTTATCTGAAACACAAGCGTTGACCTTAAATGACTTCTTCACAACAGGTATCGAGACAAGTGGGGATGGCTCAAGTAAGCCACTTACTAATTCTCCAGTGACATTAAGCGCTGTTGAGGAAGATAGCGATCCAATCACGATAACTACTGAAGAATTACTATCTAATGTCAATATTGATGATGCCGATACTCTTGTCATTACAAACGTCACTATTGAGAGTGGGAATGGCACCTTAATTGATAACAGCGATGGCTCTTGGACTTACATCCCAGAAGCTGATGATGACACTGAAGTGTCATTCTCCTATGACATCATTGATGATGATGGTGGTGTTATTAATGGCACTGCTAACTTAGATATTACGCCTGTTAATGACGCGCCAATAGCAACTAATGATGCGATTCAAACTGACGAAGATTCCCTGGTTGTAATTGATGTGCTCGCTAACGACAGTGATATTGAAGGTGATGATTTAATCATTACCTCTGCTTCTGTACCAGAAGAGCAAGGTATCGTTGAGATTATCGATGGTAAGCTTGTTTTCACTCCGGCTGAAAATTTCAACGGTAATGCAACGATTAGCTACACCATCTCAGATGGTGAGTTAGAGGATGAAGCTCAAGTTTCGGTAACAGTAAACTCAGTTAACGATGCGCCTATTGCCTCTAATGATACAACAATTACAGAGGAAGATAGCTCAGTAACGATTGATGTCCTGCCAAACGACACCGATATTGATGGTGATAAGCTGTCGATTGAATCAGCGTCTGTACCTGAAGCACAAGGTACAGTTGAGATTGTTGATGGCAAACTGGTCTTCACACCGGCTGAGAACTTCCATGGTGACGCCGAAATCACTTACACCGTGACCGATGGTGCACTGACTGACCAACCGACGGTCAATGTCACCGTAAATGCCGTAAACGACGCGCCTGTGGTTGAAAGCAGCATTGCAGACCAAGCCTTGGCGGAAGACTTTACGCCATACAGCATCGATCTAAATACGGCCTTCAGTGATGTGGATAACGCCGATGGTGAGTTAACGTTTAGTGTCTCTGGCAACAGCAACATTCAAGTGGCAATCGTCAATGGGATTGCTACGTTCACTCCAACCGCAGACTGGAACGGCTCAGAAGCGTTGACGTTTACTGCCACCGATCCAAGCGGCGAGAGCGTTAGCCAAACGGTGAACTTCACGGTAGCGCCTGTGGCGGACATCGTGGCAGACAACGCGACGGTTGTGGAAGACACGCCGACCATCATTAACGTCTTAGGTAACGACACGTTCGAAGGCGACGATAAAGTGGTGTCGCTGGATAGCAATAACGGTCCAGCTAACGGTACGGTCTCGGTCAACCCGGACGGCAGCGTCACTTACACGCCAAACGACAACTACCACGGCACAGACAGCTTCACCTACATCGTCACATCTGGGGGCGTCAGTGAATCCACCACGGTGAACGTCGATGTCACACCAGTGAACGATGCGCCAGTGGCAAAAGATGACACGGCGATTACTGACGAAGACACGCCAGTGACGATTGATGTCCTGCCAAACGATACTGACATCGATGGTGATACATTACGTATTGACTCGGCGTCTGTGCCGAGTGACCAAGGGACAGTTGAGATTGTTGATGGCAAACTGGTCTTCACGCCAACTGAGAACTTCCATGGTGACGCTGAAATCACTTACACCATCACCGATGGTGCACTGACCGACCAAGCGACGGTCAACGTCATCGTGAATGCGGTGAACGATACGCCTGTGGTTGAAAGCAGCATCGCAGACCAAACCTTGGCGGAAGACTTCACCCCATACAGCATCGATCTAAATACCGCTTTCAGCGATGTGGATAACGTAGATGGCGAGCTGAGCTTCAGTGTCTCTGGCAACAGCAACATTCAAGTGGCAATCGTCAATGGCATTGCTACGTTCACTCCAACCGCAGACTGGAACGGCTCAGAAGCGCTGACCTTTACTGCTACCGATCCAAGCGGCGAGAGTGTCAGCCAAACGGTGAACTTCACGGTAGCCCCTGTGGCGGACATCGTGGCAGACAACGCGACGGTCGTGGAAGACACGCCGACCATCATTAAGGTTTTAGGTAACGACACGTTTGAAGGCGACGACAAAGTGGTGTCGCTAGATACGAATAACGGTCCAGCCAACGGCACGGTCTCCGTCAACCCGGATGGCAGCGTCACTTACACGCCAAACGACAACTATCACGGTACAGACAGCTTCACCTACATCGTTACGTCCGGTGGGGTATCGGAGTCCACCACGGTGAACGTCGATGTCACACCAGTGAACGATGCGCCAGTGGCAAACGATGACGCGGCAACAACACAAGAAGATACCGCTGTCACGATTGATGTCCTGCCAAACGATACTGACATCGATGGTGATACGTTAAGCATTGATTCGGCGTCTGTGCCGAGTGACCAAGGTACAGTTGAAATTGTTGACGGCAAGTTGGTGTTCACACCGGCTGAGAACTTCCATGGTGACGCTGAAATCACTTACACCGTTAGCGATGGTGCACTGACTGACCAAGCGACGGTCAACGTCACCGTGAATGCGGTGAACGACACGCCTGTGGTTGAAAGTAGCATTGCAGACCAAACCTTGGCGGAAGATTTCACCCCATACAGCATCAATCTGAATACCGCTTTCAGCGATGTGGATAACGTGGATGGCGAGTTAACGTTTAGCGTCTCTGGCAACAGCAACATTCAAGTGGCGATCGTCAATGGGATTGCTACGTTCACTCCAACGGCAGACTGGAACGGCTCAGAAGCGCTGACGTTTACGGCTACCGATCCAAGCGGCGAAAGCGTTAGCCAAACGGTGAACTTCACAGTGGCGCCTGTGGCAGATATTGAATCTGACCGCGCGACGGTTGTGGAAGACACACCAACCATCATCAAGGTTTTAGGTAACGACACGTTCGAAGGCGACGACAAAGTGGTGTCGCTGGATACCAATAACGGTCCAGCTAACGGCACGGTCTCGGTCAACCCGGATGGCAGCGTCACTTACACGCCAAACGACAACTTCCACGGCACAGACAGCTTCACCTACATCGTTACGTCAGGTGGGGTGTCAGAGTCCACCACGGTGAACGTCGATGTGACGCCAGTGAACGATGCGCCAGTGGCGACCAATGACAATGCCGTTACTGACGAAGACACGCCAGTGACGATTGATGTCCTGCCAAACGACACCGATATTGATGGTGATAAGCTGTCGATTGAATCGGCTTCCGTACCTGAAACACAAGGCACAGTTGAGATCGTTGATGGCAAACTGGTCTTCACACCGGCTGAGAACTTCCATGGTGACGCTGAAATCACTTACACCGTTAGCGATGGTGCACTGACTGACCAAGCGACGGTCAACGTCACCGTGAATGCGGTGAACGACACGCCTGTGGTTGAAAGCAACCTCGCAGACCAAACCTTGGCGGAAGATTTCACCCCATACACCATCAATCTAAATACGGCTTTCAGTGATGTGGATAACGTGGATGGCGAGTTAACGTTTAGCGTCTCTGGCAACAGTAATGTCAATGTCTCAATAGAAAATGGCATTGCGACCATTAGCCCAACGGCAGACTGGAACGGCTCAGAAACCCTAACGTTTACGGCCACCGATCCAAGCGGCGAGAGCGTCAGCCAAACGGTGAACTTCACAGTTGCGCCTGTGGCGGACATCGTGGCAGACAACGCGACGGTTGTGGAAGACACGCCGACCATCATTAACGTCCTAGGTAACGACACATTTGAAGGCAGCGACAAAGTGGTGTCGCTGGATACCAATAACGGTCCAGCGAACGGCACGGTCTCGGTCAACCCGGATGGCAGCGTCACTTACACGCCAAACGACAACTACCACGGTGCAGACAGCTTTACCTACATCGTTACCTCCGGTGGGGTATCGGAGTCCACCACGGTGAACGTCGATGTGACGCCAGTG
>NZ_JAWOVO010000021.1:0-82390 GCF_033339955.1 Vibrio sp. 1731
ACGAGGCTGGAAAAGGTGTCCGCAATGAGAACAGGTTGCGAAACGTGCCAATGAGCAGGAAAAACAGGCGGCATGAACATCAACCCCAAGTCAGAGGGTCCAATCGCAGATAGAAGGCAAGGCGTTCGCGGTCGGGGGCTTCGATCCCCAATACATTGAATAGGACAGCGAAGGCGCGCTCTGCTTCATCTGGCGCTGCCCAGTTCTCTTCGGCGTTAGCAATCATGAGTGCCAAATCGGCATAGCGATCTGCTGTTCCGAGCCGCCCAAGGTCGATCAGACCCGTGCATTGAAGAGTTTTAGGGTCCACCATGAAGTTCGGCATGCAGGGATCACCATGGCAAACAACCATATCGGTGCGCTCTTGGTCGAGCCGCACCGGTAGCTCTCGTTCGACACGAGCCAAAAGATCGAGCTGCGGCGTACTCTTGTCCTCGTCCGGTAAGAAGTCGGGATTGACGGCATTGCGGGACACCACATCAACGGCGCGTCCGAACATTCGCGACAGCCTGCGCTCAAACGGACATTGATCAACCGATAGGCTGTGAACAGCGCCAAGTTGCTGCCCCATTGACGGCCACGCTTTGAGCAAATCCGCTCCAGACAGATCAGCCGCCGGTACTCCCGGAATTGCCGTTATCACCAAGCATGCACCCTCCTGTTCCTCCTGCCAGTTGATGACCTCGGGGCAAGCCACACCTCGACCTTTGAGCCAAATGAGGCGGTCACGCTCTCCAGCGAGCTCACCGCGGCGGGAAGCAGGTGCGATTTTCGCGAAGGCATGCCCGTCACCACGTCGAAAAACAAAATCACCAGATTCTCCGCCTCTGACAGGCAACCAGTCAGAATGCGATTCACCAAAAAAAATATTAGTTCGATTCAATGGAGGTTCCTTCAGTTTTCTGATGAAGCGCGAATATAGAGAAATATCCCGAATGTGCAGTTAACGAATTCTTGCGGTTTCTTTCAGCGCCGCCAATACCGCCAGCCCGTCGCGCAAGGGGCGCGGCTCGTGTGTGCGGATGAAGTCAGCTCCACCTGCGGCGGCGGCAAGCTCTGCAGCGAGTGTCGCGGCCCCGACATCCCCCGGACCACGGCCTGTGAGCGCGCGCAGAAAGGATTTGCGCGAAACAGACAGAAGCACCGGCAAATCGAAGCGCAGCCGCAATTCATCGAACCGCGCCAGCACCGAGAGCGAGGTTTCGGGAGCAGCCCCCAGAAAAAACCCCATGCCGGGATCAAGGACAAGGCGGTTGCGTTTGATACCGGCACCCGTCAGCGCCGCGATGCGCGCGTCAAAGAACGCCGCAATGTGATCCATGATGTCGCCAGCGGGTGCCTCGCGCCGATCTGCCTGCCCGTCTTGCACCGAATGCATAACGACGAGTTTGGCAGATGATTTCGCCAATTGCGGATAGAACGCAGCGTCTGGAAAACCGCGAATATCATTGAGATAGGCCACACCACGCGACAAGGCATAGGCTTGCGTCGCGGGTTGATAACTGTCGAGCGAGACGGGAATGCCATCTGCCTTGAGCGCGTCCAGCACCGGCGCGATACGCGCGATTTCTGTGTCGGACGAAACAGGCGCGGCGTCGGGATTGCTGGATGCCGGACCGAGGTCGATCACATCTGCCCCCTCGGCCATCAGCTTACGCGCCTGCGCAATGGCTGCGTCTGGCGCCAGATACCGGCCTCCATCGGAGAAACTGTCCGAGGTTATGTTGACGATGCCGAAAATGATGAGCGATTTATTCATGGGGGCTTCTATAATAATAATAATCGAGCATGAGTCTCATACGGATGCTCGGGTCGAAAGGGAATCCCCAGGCGAGTAACCTGTTTGCGGTGATCCATTAGCTGCAGGAGCAGAATAGCATACATCTGGAAGCAAAGCCAGGAAAGCGGCCTATGGAGCTGTGCGGCAGCGCTCAGTAGGCAATTTTTCAAAATATTGTTAAGCCTTTTCTGAGCATGGTATTTTTCATGGTATTACCAATTAGCAGGAAAATAAGCCATTGAATATAAAAGATAAAAATGTCTTGTTTACAATAGAGTGGGATAAATGGACGCTAAAGAACTGAACCACATGATAGCTGAGGCCTACAGCCGGGATTTGCAAAAGCCTGAGCTGGTATCGTTCAAAGAGGTGAGTCGCTGGGGGCGTAAGTACGGTTTCCCCGTCGTATGCACTCTGGCCGATGAAAGTGAAGAAAAGCAGATCCACTGGGCTGCCAGTTTGCTCATTCAAGTAGCCGGTACTTGGCCGCGAGAAGATATGCCGGAATTGCTCACACCGGAACGGGGCTCCGCGCTGTTCAACGATGCGATGCAGTTATTGGCGAATGGGCTTGGAGCAGCAAATCAATTGCGCTGACAGCACAAACCTTGTCAATAAGCGGCCTTCATGGCCGTTTTTTTGTTTAAAGTTTGTTTTAACAGAACCATAATTAGATATTGCAGTATCATTTTATGATCGCTACAATCTTTCACATGTGAAAGTTTGGGGGTGGTCTTGATCACCTGCGAGAAACCAAAATAGAGGTGGGTATGGCAAAAGTAATCAGCTTCGCCAACCAGAAAGGCGGAGTGGGTAAGAGTACCCTCTGTATCCAGCAGGCCTTTTATCTGGCGTTACAGAAGAAAAAGAAAGTGCTGGTCTTGGATATGGATGGTCAGGGGAACACGTCCTCTCGACTGGCCCCCAGACGAGAGCTTGAGGATGGTGACTACGAGCCCATCCTCACAGGAACCAAAACCGCAGAGCTGTTCGCTTACGAGCTGGACGGCATTGAGGTCATGCACTGCCCTTGCGGTGCAGACCTCATTCATACGCCGAAAAACGACCCGGATCTGTTTGAGATGGAGGCTGTGCCTCTTGACCAGGCCATGAATCCGGCTCGCCATTTGGCTGAGCTGTTTGAGAACTACGACTACGTGCTGATTGATTGTCCGCCTAGCCTCGGCAGAAAGCTGGTGGCAGCGTTGGTGATGTCTACCCATGTGGCATGTCCAGTAAAGCTCTCTGGCTTCGCTGTGGACGGCGTAGAAGGTCTCCTGAACACGATTAT
Source organism: Vibrio sp. 1731 (assembly GCF_033339955.1). Lineage (NCBI taxonomy): Bacteria > Pseudomonadati > Pseudomonadota > Gammaproteobacteria > Vibrionales > Vibrionaceae > Vibrio > Vibrio sp. 1731. The sequence continues at coordinate 3,072 of NZ_JAWOVO010000021.1, forward strand.
TGGTGTGCGCGAGGCGTACAACCAAGATTTGGAGATCCTGGGCATCGTGATCAACGACATGGACCGCTCTGTCAATCACGACAAAGCCCTCAAGTCGCTGGAGAACACAGTTCCGGATCTGTTGTTTGAGAACAAAATTATGCACCGGCCTCCGCTCGATACGGCGACGACTGATGGCATCCCTGTCTGGGAGCTTCGCTATGGACATGTCGCGGCCAAAGAAGTTGAGGCGGTGTTGGAAGAACTATTAGAGAAGGTGGGCTAAGCGATGGCATTGAACAATTTAAAAGGCCTGTCCGAACTTGCTAAAGCCGCCAAAGGCAAGAAAGGCAAAGAGGTTCTTACCGTACCTGTTGACGACGTTGTATCCAAGGTCCAGGTTCGTAAGCGCTTCCGTAACATTGAAGAGCTGGCGGCAACCTTGCTGACCGAAGGGCAGCAGTCTCCGATCATCGTGTTCCCGAAGAACGAAGAAGGCAAGTTCGTCATCCAAAAAGGGGAGCGGCGTTGGAGAGCGTGTAAACACGCTGGTATCGAGACCATTGACTTGGTGGTGAATGATAAGGTCCAGAACAACTTGGACGAGACTGCTGGTGAGCTGATCGAAAACATCCAGCGGGATGACTTGACTCCGGTAGAGATTGCCGAGGCGTTAAACCTGTTTATTGAAGAAGGTTGGAAGCAAAAGGATATTGCTGATCGGCTCGGTAAGAATATCACTTTCGTATCTACGCATCTGTCGTTGCTCAAGCTACCTGACTGTGTGCGTGAGTTATACGATAATGAAGTATGTTCTGATACAGAGACCTTGAATAACCTTCGTCTCTTGTTCGATCTGAATGAAGAAAGATGTCGCGCCGTCTGCGCGGTGGCTATGTCTGACGGGATTACTCGTAAACAAAGCCGTGAGCTGCTGAATGATGCCAAACGTATCAAAGACGAAATGGAAAAAGGCCCACTGACTGGCTCCCACCAGAATGATGAGCTTGGCGCTGGCAACACCGACGAGCAATCCCTCAACTCGGGTGGGGATGGTACGTCGGAACAAACCGGGAATGACGACCTGAACCTTGCCCAGGAGGAACTGGAAGGGGGTAAAAATTCCAATGGTCAGGACGATGATGACGAAGACCCTTTGCGTGATGAAGAGGGTGAGCACAAAGATCCTGTCAAGCAGCCAGATAACAGCGGCAAGGACAAAGATGAAGAAGGCGGTGATGCTCTTCCTCCTCTGCCGAAGGACAAGGAATGGAAGAACGTCCGGGCTGACAGTTTGATTTTTGCTGTCAACGTTAACCTGGATGGCGAGACCAAACGTGGAGTCATCATGACCGACCGTGTTGCTCTGGTTCCGTCTACTGTCTGGGTTAAAACGCTCGATGGCGAAGGCAAGGAAAAGCATGTTCATGTGCCTGTGTCAGACATTGAACTCCTGAGTGTCGAAGGCTAATAAAGGAGGCCCAGCCAGAGAGGTTGGGCCTGTCAAGAACAGGTGAATATGAAGATCTCACAGGACATGAAAAGAAAATTTGCTTTGGTGAATGCCCTGTCTAAAACGGAGAAGCCAAGTCTCCAAGACCTTCACAAGGCAACAAATATTCCTGAATCAACGATCAAGAGACAGTTGTCTGCCCTGCGTGATGAGTTCGGAATGAATATCTTGTTCGTCAGGGAGTCTACCGGCGAACGAGGTGCCACCGGCTACTACATGCTGACAGACTGGGGGATCTTAGACAGGTCTTCGTTCTTGAACCGGTACGGAAAACTGTAAGGTGCCATAGAGCAGCGCATTGAATGCAAAACCCGCCAATCGGCGGGTTTTTTTATGCTGCCACGGTAGCGGCGGTTGCTGGAGGTTTTTCGGCGTAGTAGGCGATGTTCTTGGTTCGTCTGCTAAGGGTGTCTATGCCGACGATACTCAGCGTTTTGGGAGTGGTATTGCGGGACTCGAAATAATGGAATAGCTGGATCATGCAGCACTTCACCATCAACGGATCGATGTCTTCCAGGTAGATTGAGGCTTCTCTCAATGCTTCGGGACCGTGGTTCTCGATCAGGTTTTCCATCCAGTGAATGGCGTTGATGCCAGAACCACAGCAGGGCTCATAAAAGTCTGCCGAAGACTGTGAGCCAACAATGAGTGACATCAAGCGGCCAATCTCTGGAGGAGTGGGGAAGTAATTGGTGCCCTTCTTGTGGAAGCCAGACATGCTTAGGACGTAACCCAAAACATCGCTGGTGGGGTCGCGCTTAATGGCGGCAGACAGGACGTGAGAGAGCTCGAAGGCGACCGGCTGAAGTTCTTCCGGGATCTCCTCCTTGGCTGGGTATAGGCCAGTCTGCAAGTATGCCCACTGGTCAATAAAGGCCTCAACAAACCGAGATGTGCCCATTCTGTATCGGGACTGCTCGATGAGAGATAAAGCCTTGGATGTAAGTTGCTGTGTTTCTGGTGACATAAGCGCTCCAGTTTGTTCTGACGAAACATTCAAGAGGTAGAAACGAAGAACCCCGCCGAAGCGAGGTTCTTTGCTTTCCTGCCTGATCGCCTTAATGCCGAAGCAAAGACGTCTTGATAAAGTCGGGGCAACCGGACATTTCCCGGTCGATGAAGTCCTGACGTTTCGCCAGCGGCCATTTCATGAACGCCGCGAGCGGGATGCGCTTATTCGTGTTAGTATTGCCTTGCAGCATAACAAAGCTCCTTAATTGCTTGATTGTGTTGTAAGGGCTGCAACGAAGGTCGAAGAGCGATGCGGCCCTTATTTATGATTATTACAGCATCATAAAATAATATCAAGAGACAATAAAACGATACCAAGAAACAAAACTTTCACATGTGAAAGTCTCCCCGCTGTCCACCTCGCACACTCCAAACGCCCAAACGCCCAAATAACTTGTCTATCTGCCCAAAATGGGCGCGTAAGCGTCCGATAGAAAGTAATTGTTAGTGAGATATTGACTACACGGAATATGGCTATATCATAGAATCATAAAATGATGCTGTAAAAGTGATATGTATGCCAAAGCAAGCAAATCATCTCCGTTTGAAGAAACCTTGCGCCAACTGTCCATTCCGGAAGGAGGGCGCTATCGAGCTGGCCCCTGGGCGATTAGAAGGCATCATCAACGACATCGTTGAAAACGACATGACGACGTTTCATTGCCACAAGACCGTGCACTCAAAGTCAGGTGGTGAATGGGATGAAGAGGGTAACTATGCACCTTCGGGACAAGAGTCGATGTGTGCCGGTGCTGCGGCTTACTTGATGAAAATAGGCAGGCCGACAGTGGCTATGCGAATTGCCTTTGCGTTTGGTGATGCAAAGGTGTCCGACTGGGACGAAGCTCAAGAGCTGGTTGTCGAGCCTTTGGTACAAGGGGACCGAAATGAGTAAGCGATATGCGGTAGTGCCGCATCCGAAACTGAAACGAGAGTACAAAGGTCGGCTGGTCAGAACTACTCGGGTACTAAAAAACGGCTGGGGGTTGATCCCTCTAGGGGCTGTGGCAACGGTCACGCATCAGTCTCCCAAGGGATCAGAACTGACCTTTGAACCATGCGACTGCTGCGGCCTGAAAGCCATTATCAGTCATGTAAGCATGGACTCCATTGAATTTATCGAACCGATTACTGAGGAAGAAGATGGACGAGAACAAGCTCAACATTGAAACGGTCGATGGGCACAACGAGCTGGTAGTCAGCTTTTTGTCCAGAATGGTAAGCCTGAGTGACGAGGAAAAGCAGACAGTATTGTCCTGCCTTCCGGACACCGGCAAACAAACAATCACCCAGCTCTATGAGGCGCTGCGTTCTCAAGGGCACCAGGATCTTGCAGAGAAAGTCGAACCATACCTCCAGCAGGGGGTGTTTGGGCCGATCTTCGATAACGCCAAGTCCAAGGTGTTCGTTCGGGACGAAGCGCCTTTTTTCCTCATGGATGAAAATCCTTTGAACTGGGATGACGCTAAAGCATTCAATCGCCTACGTATGAGTACGACCTGTGTTCTTGGCCGTGGCGGCTGGACTATCGGTGAGCGCTTTGATGACCGCTTTGATACCGAGGTGGGCGGAACACAGCTTATCGTCACTCAGTCACTCAACGAAAAAGGTGAGATTGAAGGAGGACTTCCTACCTCGATGTCGCTGAATGACTTTGCTGAGTTCCCTAAACAGCCAAGGCCTCCTCAAATAGTCGATTACCAGGAAGACAAGCGATACACGCTTGAGGAAGCGGAAGCTATCCCTGAGCTCGCACCAGTGGTTCAGCGTCTGAAAGAGCGCATCGAAGAGTATGAGGAGAGAAGAGCCCATGATTGACCTGACATGCCGCCTTTGTGCTGGTTCCGGTGTTTATGACTTTTCCCCTTCCAAAGAAACCTGCGGTATGTGCCAAGGGCATGGGAAATTTGTTGACGCCAAAGCAATGCTGGTGGCTGCCATCGAGCTGGCAAAGAAGCAACGCGAGCCTGTCATTGAAGTGGTAATGGGGTTGGTGCTCCAGGGTGTGGATGTTAGAGGGAAGGAGCCTGGAGAGCGGTTCAAGGCTGCTCAGGCCTTTAACGCCCCAGGGCACAACCTATTACGATACGGGTGGGATGCTTGGGAGCTCTATGCCCTCCATGAGGGTGTAAGTCCAGAACTTGCATCGCTTGGCCGAAGTGTGATGCGCGAGTGGCATAGCCATTCATGGGGCCGGTTCAGTGGAGAGGTAGGCTTTAACGCCGCCGAGATCATGATCAAACAGGCCAAAGACAACCCAGAAAAAGCAGAAGAGCGCTGGGCGTTCCTGCTTAGTGAAGAATGGATGGTGGAGTAATTGTCGTGACAGAACAAACCAATAAGAAATTGATGCTGGATGAGTCTCCAGATATGCCCCTGCAATTCAAGTGGAGAAAGTTTGGTGGTGCGATTTTTACTGCCACGCAAACAATGGAGCACGTCAAGGAAGGACGTAAGCTCGGGCCGACTCCAGCAGGGATGCTACCTCAAGAAGTGTGGCTGAACCGCCTGATCGCTATGGAAGAAACCCTGCCACGAGGGAAGTTTTTTGACAGATTCCGCCGCCGCGACAAAAACGAGCAGTATGACTTGGCCGCCGATCATCTCCGTCTTGTCGGAAAGAAAAAGCGATAGGGGGATAGATGAAAGCCCAGGCATACCCACCATCAGTCATTCGTAAAGGCGCTGTGTTGTACGCAGCCCTTTATTACATCTCTGATGATGATAAAGCAAAGGTCGAGGTTACAGAGTGGATAGTTCGCTCTATTCAGAAACGACGCAACTCAACCAGCGATCAACGCTATGTCAATCTTGCCCAAAAGTTAGATGGGATTACGTGGGGGAAAAGGTCACGGAAGAATGGGGACTTTGGTTGGTTGCCATCTATACCGAGCTGGTGCTTGAAGCAGTTCCGGGAAGGTGGCGAATTGCCTTTTGGCGTTTATACGACGCGACTGGCCGCTCTCAAGTTTGCGAAAGTCAGCTTGCAGGAAGAGGTCCAATATTGCGAGGCCGAGCTGAAAAAGGCTCAGACAGAAGAGGATACTCAGGAACTCCAAGAGGAGCTGGCGGAGAACCAGAGACTTCTGAAAGCTGCTGGAGCAATGGTGAAGCGCGAGCAAAACAAGAAGAAAAGAGGTTGACCAATGTTACCGATCGTCTCCCCCTCCGTAGTAACCAAACAACTTGCGTTCAATCGAGTAGGCGATAAACGCAAGGTTAGGGTTTCGTCCAACTTTTTGGATGTTATGGGGTTCAAGCCAGGTATGGGCATCGCCGTTGAGCCAGGGGAGGGGATGGGCGGTTTTTCGGTGATCCCAGCGACCGATGAACTACAGACACACCAGGTTTATCAGCGCCGGTATCAACCAAAGAGTCGCTCCAACAACCCGCTGGAAACCGTTATTGAGTTTTCTGGACAAGGGCTCATAGATAAGTGCTTCCCTCGCTATACAGAGCGTTTCCACGTCGAAATGCGAAAAGGTCGAGTAGTCTTCACTCCCGTCGCAAACAGAGCCTTTGCCATTGCTGATCGGTTCAGAAAAACCAGCCCTTTCCGTGCCTTTGTGGCATTGACTGGCGGGGTAGACATTCATGTTATGGAATCGCTTGGCTGGAAGGCTGAGATTGTTTTGGAACATCGTCCAGTTGAAGCCAGAGACAGAGCATCCGGGCGGAACCTGAGTGAAGTACATGCGCTCAATACGCTGGTGAACAGCTCCCCGCGTATCCTGCTGAATGAAGACATTCATCACCTGGAGCTGGATCGCCTTGGAGCCTTGCTGGCGGAGTGCCCACCAATTGGTTTGGCCCATTACTCGTTGGGGTGTGATGACCACTCAAACGCCAAAAGTCCAAGGGACAAAGAGCGTTCTCTTGAAGATCTCTCCACCATGCTCGACATGGTTTACCCGGCACTAAAACAGATCGAGGTCGTGAACCCTGCCGTCGTGCTGGTGGAAAACGTCCCGAACTTCAAAGCATCCGGAGCCGGGGCGATGATGGGAACGACACTGCGGCGGATGGGGTACTTCCTCACTGAGATGGTCTTGAACGGTCTGGATTTCGGCGCGTACCAGGGGCGAGAACGCTATTACATGGTGGCGTCGGTCTTCCCTGGGTTCGTTCCACCGAAACCTGAGCAGAGAGCTGGTGGACGATTGTGGCCGGTGATCGAGAAGCACCTCGGGGATTGTGCAGACGTCACAGCGTTGAAGTCAATTCAGGCCAGAGAGTCAACTTCTCGCAGGATGCCTGCGTTCTTGACGAGAGAAAGCACCAGTTGCCCGACCATCCTCAAGTCTCAGGATCGTGGGGTAAAGGATGCAGTGTACATCCAAGACGGTGGCCGCATTTACAAGCCATCGGTCGATCTGGTTCAGGAGTTGATGTCGATACCTGATAGCTTTGATATTTCGTGGATGGCAAAAGAACAAGCGACAGAAACACTTGGGCAGAGTGTGGATTACAGATTGCATTCAGCGGTCATGGCCGCAGTTCGGGATCACCTGAATGTGAATTGCGGTCGCCATACCGTGGTGCAGCACGGTATCAGAAGTAAGGAAGGTAAATAATGGCAGTCATTTACTACGGCGAGGGAACCCATGACGCCGGTTTCGTCGGGTTCCGTGTCGCACGAACAGTTGGGGTGGCGGATGATTACCGGCAGGAATACTTCTCCTTGAGAGAGTATTCCTACGCAACAGCTCACCGGCTGGCCTACAGCTTGGACCGAAAGTGGGAAGCTGAGGCAGAAGAGGTGAAGCGTCAGAATAAGACTTGTAAGCGGCGACGCAACTCCGGGCCAAATATCATTGCTGAGGGGCTGAGGGCTTATATCAGTATCGAGAACCGGAGCCGGATGGGGGTGAAGAGAACCTACTTCGCACCTTGTTTTCTCGTCACAAAGCCAGGCTACGGCAATGGGGATATTGTTTTCAGGATTTCCACTCATGGCTACGCAGAAGCCTACGAAAAGGCGGTGGAAAAATATTGTGAGATCCATGATTTGACGGATGAGCAGTATGTTGAGTTGCTTGACCGTATGCCGAGTACAGAGGTGTTCACTGGATACCTGCTGAATGCTCTTTTAATACGCGGTCATCGCGCCACAAAAGCTGAAATACTGAGTAAGCTGGGGGCTGCGAAGAATGAAGATGACATCACCAATAGCAAAGGGAAAAGCGGCCACAACAGAGTGCGTTGCCCAGAGTATCGGTGGGCGCAATAACAGCGCCAGATGTTCAAACCATGTTTTATAGCAACACCTCTTTGGGGGCGGAATTATGTTTTTTGATAACAAAGTAGAATCTCACTCGCTCGTAATGGGAGCCAGCGGGAAGGGCAAATCGGTCTTGTCCGAACAAGTGCGGAAAAACGCGAGGCTGCGCGGTGATCTGCTGGTGGATACTGAGATGTACCGTGAAGGTCGAGGGTTGAAACCATACGAGCATGAGTACGCTCGTCGCTTAGTTCTGGGGCTAAGTGGACCGTTGCCGCGTGAACTGCGTGGGAAGCCGGTGACGGTTATCTCTGATGTGTCCAGACCAAAAAAGGTAAAGCGTCAGCCAAAGCAATTTGTTAAGACCGTAAATGGCGTCACCCTTGAACGCCAATTGGTGGCAGATGCAAGAGACCAGTTGGAAATGCAAACAGGCGTCTGGCTCAAACAACCTCAGCTCATCGAGCTGATGGAAGAGTCGGGCATAGACGAAACTCTAGCCGATTTTGGTGAGGCTGAAACACAGATCCGAGAAATGCTGGCGGATGCGTTGGCGATGAAACTGGTAGGGCGCTCATGGCCCAAGTGTGGAGCCCTCTATAACGCGGCAGAAAAGTCCGACGTTAACTTTTCCTCCGAGCTTGATGCTGCGGCAAAAGAAGCTGGATACATGGTTCGCTGAATGGGATTTGGTGTGGACAAGATAGATCGGCAAAGTTGGCTCGTTAAATTCAGGCGAGCGAAGTGTCAGGACACTTTAGACACGATGCGGGATGCGGCCATTCGCAACTATGAAGGGAATATTCGTGTTATCGCGGATATTGTATTGGCCCATGAGGCGAGAGAGACAGAAATTGAAAAAGGGATGTTTTGTCTAATAGTTAGATAGTCTGATGAGCTATCAGGTGGTGATTATGAAAAAGAGAATACTTCATCTGCCCGTAAAAAAGATTTACTTCGATCAGATCAAATCTGGAGAAAAACCAGATGAATATCGCCTCGTCACAGACTACTGGATAAAAAGACTAGAGGGGCGCGAGTATGATGAAGTCCATGTTAAGTGTGGCTACCCAAAGGCTGGAGATATGTCCAGGATAGAGATTCGTCCTTGGCGTGGCTTCTCAAGGAACGTCATAACGCACCCGCACTTTGGAGATTATCCGGTTGAAGTATTCGCCATCCATGTGAATTGATTTTGGTATTCTGATTTAAAACTATTGTAGCTCAGGTATCAAAAGAACTTGGGTAATTAAAGATAAGGGGCCGACGGCCCCTTAATTGTTTTAGTTTGTGAATATTGAACAATCGAGGTGGGATAGCGCTTGTTCGTAGCTACCTTTGTTGTTCGTCTTACGCAGTGCCACCAGCTCAACAATCAATTGGCTTAAAGCCAGTGATTGAGGCTCCCAGACGCGCTTGCATTTGTCAGCCATGTTGGCATTTACGTCTGTAATGACGTAGAGGAAATCAGGGACGTCTTTCAAGGTCCCCAGGCCTTTTGCCATATCAACAGCCTCAGGGTTTTGATAGCTTCGAGTGGCGCTCAGGTCATCGTGGGAAATATAGCTGGCAGATGTCTCAGCGAAACCTAACACCATGCCTTTTCCTGCGCTTTTTGCAATGGCCGAGCCGATAGCTAGAGTTGGCATGATGGCCTGACCTATTTGGCGGGTAGATGCAGTTGCCAAGCCTGAGGCGATGTTCTTCCCGGCATCTTCGGCAGTGGCAGAGCTGGTTGTGAGCATCGCAGTTAAAATGATTTTTCCAAACATACTTAATTCCTCTATCAATCCATAAAGTCCGACTTTTTGAAGGGCATAGTGCCTTTGCAATCGGGATACGCTGTGCAGCCCCAGAACTTAGAGGCTCGTTTCTTGCCAGGGGCTTTTCCTTTCCTGAGACGCATCGGGCTACCGCAATCTGGGCAGTCTGGACAATCCTCCGCCGCGATACGTTTCTCGGGTTTCCCTCGGTTGTCTGGGAACGTCTTCTTGCAAGCCTCGTTCTGGCAGCCCCAGAAAAAACCGTTCTTCCCTTTGATCCGGTGCATCTCTCCACCGCAGTTGAAGCATTCGTGTGAAGGAGGCTTCGCGCCCTCGAAGGCTTTAGCCATCGCGCCACCTTCTTTGGTCAGAACCGGTGCGGCCACTTTGAGCTGCTCAACCATTTGGCAGATCCAGGTGGAAATCTGCTTCATGAAGACAGACATGTTCCCGGAGCCGGAGGCAACTTTCTCAAGCTCCTGCTCCCAAGCCGCAGTCATGCCGGGTGATTTGATGGCTGGTGGAAGCACTGCTATAAGCGCATGAGCCTTATCAGTTGCAAGCAGTACCTTTTTCTGACGCTTGAAGTAGCCTTTATCAACAGCGCCCTGGATGATGCTTGCGCGTGTTGCTGGAGTGCCTAAACCGGCTGTGTCTTTGAGGATTTGTTTGAACTTCTCCTCAGTCACGAACCGGGCAATGTTCTCCATCGCGGCAAGCAATGTGGCTTCGGTGAAGTGCGGTGCTGGCCGCGTCATTTTGTTTGCCAGCTCGGCCCCATTCAGCAAGGCAGGTTCGCCCTGGCTAACCCTGGGGAGCTTCTCTTGTTCAACCGGCGCGTCGGTGTCTTCCCCCTCGTCCTTGGGACTGCTTTCACTATCAGAAGCAAACAAAACCTTCCAGCCTTGTTTGGTAGGTGTCTTACCAGCGGACGCAAAGAGGTGACGCCCACACTGCACCTCGATGGAGGTTTTGGTGAACTCGAACTCGCTGTAGAACTGCGCGATGTAGAAACGACGGATGGCGTCGTAAAGATTGAACTCGATCTCAGACATGGCACTGATGTCTGTTCTGGCCGGTGTTGGAATGATCGCGTGGTGCGCGGTCACTTTGGCGTCATTGAATACCCTGGCCTTGCGATGAGGATCTGCGCCAGCCACCAGCCCAGAGACGTTCTGATCGGACAAAATGAGCGCCTGGAGAATGTCCGGAATGTCTTCCTTTTGGCTCTCGGGTAGATAACGACTGTCAGTACGAGGGTAGGTGGTCGCTTTGTGCGTCTCGTACAGAGCTTGAGCTGCATCCAGTACCTGCTGAGCTGTGTATCCCCATCGTTTGCTCGCGTATTGTTGCAGCGACGTTAGATCGAAGGGGAGGGGGGCTGACTCTTTACCTGGTTTGGTTTCTGCTTTGCTGATAACAGCATTGGCACCATTGACCTGGGAGGCTACCTGCTCGGCATAGGCCTTATTGACGCACCGGCCTTGCTCGTCACTGCACTCTTCTGGTGGTATCCATTGGGCGGCAAACTGTCCATTCTGTACGGACACGTTCACACCCAGAGTCCAGTATGGTGAGGGGGTGAAACCGGCGATCTCTCGGTCCCGTTGACAAACAAGAGCGACGGTTGGGGTGATAACCCTGCCAACGTGAAGAGTGTGGTTGAAGCCGACATCTCGGGCCAGCACTGTGTAGAGGCGGCTCACGTTCATGCCTACCAACCAGTCAGCGCGTTGCCGTGCCAATGCGGCGTAGTAGAGTGAGACCGTATCCTTGCCATCCTTTACGTTGTTCAGCGCTTTCTTGATGCTTGACTCATCGAGAGCCGTCAAACAAACTCGGCGAATAGGGCCAGAGTAGCGGAATCGATCCAGAAGCGAACGGGCGATAGCCTCACCTTCTCGGTCGTAGTCCGTTGAGATGTAGATGGTGCTCGCCTTTTTGACCAGTCCCTCAACAATTTTGTACTGTTTGAACGCACTCTTGCGAACGTTGTACCGCCATGACTCTGGTGCAATAGGGAGGGTCTCCAGTGACCATGACTTGTAGCGTTCGTCATAATCGTCTGGCATATACAATTCCAGCAGGTGGCCGAACGCCCACGTAATAACGCGGTTTCCTCCATCATGGAGAAATCCATCACCTCGTTGGGAGGCCTTCATTACGCCAGCCAAATCTTTTGCCTGAGAAGGCTTCTCGCAGATATAAAGGTCCATTAAGCAGCTCCTCTCATCTTTGATTCCAGATTCGCCAGCTCAGTCCAGCTTTGAGCCAGACCTTTGACTTCGGGGTAGTCTCTGGAGAGGTTTTCGAGGACTCCAGAAATGACATAGGCCGCTTCGCTGGAATTACCCCTCGAACCGGCCTCCTGGAGCATGATTAATAAAGCGTCGAAGAGCTCAGCCTTACGGCCTAGCTCTGTCTGGTTTCTTATTTCAGAGCTTTGCATGGGTTCACCACTGAATAGGGACGCACGGACTCGCGCACAATGCGGCGATCTGCGTCAGTTACAGCCTGACTGGTGCAAAAGTGCGTCCAGGCATTCAGATAATCTTTATAGGTGTGGGTAGGTGGTATGCAGCCGGTTACAACGTCCTTGGGGATGTTTGTGGTTCCCTCGGCTTCCACAAAGCGCCAATCGTGCTCGTCCATACCTTTGCCACCATCGCAATAGCGTTCCCAGCGTGACAACTCGTACAGCGAGTAGCCTTTGCCTTTATTCATGGACTTGAAGGTATTGATGGCTTCGTTGACATCCCCGTGCTGTTTGATCCCTGCTGGAGTTTTATCTGAACCAGCGGAGTCATCTTTGACCTTGTTCATCGTTGCGCTGACATTACCGTCGCCCAGCACATGGATATAACCAGGTTGACGTAATGCAGCACCACCGCGCCCCATGTTGTCCCATGCCATCGACAGTTCCCGGCTAACTCGGGCAGGTTTGTCATTTTCGGCAGGGGCAGTCTGGGGCTGAGGCTTTTGCTCGGGGGCGTTAGAGGCACACCCGGCCAGAATTGCCACTCCCAGAATTGCTATCAGTTGTCTCATCGTGTCGTTCCTCATAAAAAATTGTCGATGAGCCCATTCTAAAAGGGGGGGGATGGAAAGCTGGTTTCTCAAACTGCCCAAATTGGACAGATAGGCGTGTGTGCGATCTAAAGGTGTTTTGAGAGCATGTAGCGACGAGAAATACGATAGGAATATGGTCAACCTACATGCTGAAAGCCCTTAACAAGTTATTTGGTGGGCGAAGTGGAGTGATCGAGACCGCGCCGAGCGTCAGAGTGTTGCCGCTTAAAGACGTGGAAGATGAAGAAATCCCTCGATACCCACCTTTTGCCAAGGGCCTGCCAGTGGCCCCACTAGACAAGATACTGGCAACCCAAGCTGAACTGATTGAGAAAGTGCGGAACTCTCTCGGTTTCACTGTGGACGACTTCAACCGGCTTGTTTTGCCGGTGATCCAGCGGTATGCCGCGTTTGTTCACCTGTTGCCAGCTTCCGAATCACACCACCACCGTGGCGCTGGTGGTCTGTTCCGACATGGGCTTGAAGTGGCCTTCTGGGCAGCTCAGGCATCTGAGTCAGTTATCTTTTCCATCGAGGGGACGCCTCGTGAACGCCGTGACAATGAGCCGCGTTGGAGACTGGCGAGCTGTTTCTCCGGGCTGCTGCATGATGTGGGTAAACCGCTCTCGGATGTGTCCATTACGGACAAAGACGGGTCAATCACATGGAACCCGTATTCGGAGTCACTTCATGACTGGGCACACCGTCACGAAATCGACCGTTACTTTATCCGGTGGCGCGACAAGCGACACAAAAGACATGAGCAATTCTCGCTGCTGGCGGTGGATCGAATTATTCCGGCTGAGACTCGGGAGTTTCTGTCCAAGTCTGGCCCGTCCATCATGGAAGCGATGCTGGAAGCTATCTCAGGAACCAGCGTCAATCAGCCTGTGACCAAGCTGATGCTTCGCGCTGACCAAGAGAGCGTCTCACGGGACCTTCGCCAGAGTCGTCTCGATGTGGACGAGTTCTCCTATGGTGTGCCTGTCGAGCGGTACGTGTTCGATGCCATCCGCCGCCTGGTTAAAACCGGAAAATGGAAGGTCAATGAGCCAGGCGCGAAAGTCTGGCACCTCAACCAAGGTGTATTCATTGCCTGGAAACAGCTTGGGGACCTTTATGACTTGATCAGCCACGACAAGATCCCCGGTATTCCACGAGACCCTGACACACTGGCCGACATTCTCATCGAACGTGGTTTTGCTGTACCAAACACGGTGCAGGAGAAGGGTGAACGTGCGTACTACCGCTACTGGGAAGTTTTGCCTGAGATGCTCCAGGAGGCGGCGGGATCGGTGAAGATCTTGATGCTCCGACTCGAATCAAACGACCTGGTGTTTACGACTGAGCCTCCTGCGGCTGTTGCTGCGGAAGTTGTTGGTGATGTTGAGGACGCTGAGATTGAGTTCGTTGATCCTGAGGAAGTCGATGACGACCAAGAGGAAGATGTGTCAGCTCTGAACGATGACATGTTGGCCGCAGAGCAGGAAGCAGAGAAAGCTCTAGCTGGTCTTGGCTTTGGTGATGCGATGGAGATGCTGAAAAGCACCTCAGATGCTGTCGAGGAGAAACCAGAGCAAAAAGATGCTGGATCAACGGAATCATCTAAGCCTGACGCTGGCAAGAAGGGTAAGCCGCAGAGCAAACCGGGCAAAGCAAAACCGAAGAGTGATACAGAGAAACAACCCCACAAACCAGAGGCAAAAGAGGATTTGTCCCCTCAGGACATTGCCAAAAACGCACCACCTTTGGCAAACGACAATCCGTTACAAGCACTCAAGGATGTTGGGGGTGGACTGGGGGACATCGACTTTCCGTTTGACGCATTCAGCGCATCGGCAGAGACAGCCAGCACTGACGCAACAAACTCAGAAATCCCAGATGTGGCAATGCCCGGAAAGCAAGAGAAGCAGCCAAAACAGGACTTCGTTCCACAAGAACAAAACTCCCTGCAGGGCGATGACTTTCCAATGTTCGGTAGTTCTGATGAACCGCCATCATGGGCGATTGAGCCGCTCCCTATGCTGACTGACGCACCAGAACAAACAACACCAGCGCCAGCAATGCCACCTACGGACAAACCTAATCTGCATGAGAAAGACGCAAAGACCTTACTCGTTGAGATGTTAGCCGGGTACGGAGAAGCATCGGCGTTGCTTGAACAAGCGATCATGCCTGTTTTGGAAGGTAAAACGACGCTGGGCGAAGTCCTATGCCTGATGAAGGGTCAAGCCGTCATTTTGTACCCGGATGGCGCTCGGTCGCTGGGTGCGCCGTCAGAGGTTCTCTCGAAGCTGTCCCACGCCAACGCGATTGTTCCAGACCCGATTATGCCAGGTCGCAAAGTTCGTGATTTCAGCGGAGTGAAGGCAATTGTACTGGCGGAGCAGCTTTCAGATGCAGTCGTAGCGGCCATTAAGGATGCCGAGGCGTCAATGGGGGGATACCAGGATGCCTTTGAGCTCGTCTCTCCCCCTGGCTTGGATGCAAGCAAGAATAAGTCTGCACCGAAACAACAAAGCCGAAAAAAGGCGCAGCAGCAGAAGCCTGAGGTTAACGCCGGTAAACCCTCGCCTGAACAAAAGGCGAAAGGTAAGGACTCCCAGCCACAGCAGAAGGAGAAGAAGGTCGATGTTACTTCTCCGGTTGAAGAGCCGCAGCGCCAGCCGGTCCAAGAAAAACAGAACGTGGCTCGCCTTCCTAAGCGGGAGGTTCAACCAGTGGCTCCTGAGCCCAAAGTTGAGCGTGAGAAGGAATTGGGACACGTCGAGGTGCGAGAAAGGGAAGAGCCAGAGGTTAGGGAGTTTGAGCCGCCTAAGGCGAAAACAAACCCGAAAGACATCAACGCGGAAGATTTCTTGCCGTCTGGTGTTACGCCTCAGAAAGCACTCCAGATGCTCAAGGACATGATCCAAAAACGCTCGGGCAGATGGCTCGTGACACCTGTCCTGGAAGAGGATGGCTGCTTAGTAACCAGTGACAAAGCCTTCGACATGATTGCCGGTGAAAACATCGGCATCAGCAAACACATCCTCTGCGGGATGCTGAGCCGGGCACAGAGACGGCCTTTGCTCAAGAAACGTCAGGGAAAACTGTATTTAGAGGTAAATGAAACATGACAATGAGTTATGACCCGCTCGCCTACGAGATGCCGTGGCGGCCCAACTATGAAAAAAATGCTGTAGCAGGCTGGCTTGCCGCCTCCGGCGCGGCTTTGGCCGTAGAGCAAGTCAGCACGATGCCTCCGGAGCCCTTCTATTGGATGACGGGGATCTGTGGCGTGATGGCGATGGCTCGTTTGCCAAAGGCTATCAAACTTCACCTGCTCCAAAAGCATTTGAAGGGGCGTGATCTGGAGTTTATTTCTATTGCGGAGCTCCAAAAGTACATCAAGGACACGCCGGACGATATGTGGCTTGGTAGTGGGTTCCTGTGGGAAAACCGCCATGCCCAGCGCGTGTTTGAGATCCTGAAACGCGACTGGACTTCCATCGTAGGGAGAGAGTCCACGGTCAAAAAGGTTGTCCGGAAGATACAGGGTAAGAAAAAGGAGCTGCCAATCGGCCAGCCCTGGATTCACGGGGTAGAACCCAAAGAAGAGAAGCTGATGCAGCCACTCAAGCACACTGAGGGGCATTCGCTGATCGTTGGGACCACCGGCTCGGGCAAGACCCGTATGTTCGACATCCTGATTTCACAGGCCATTCTGCGTGGGGAAGCCGTGATCATCATAGACCCGAAAGGGGATAAGGAGATGCGGGACAATGCACGACGTGCCTGTGAAGCTATGGGGCAGCCGGAAAGATTCGTCTCATTTCATCCAGCATTCCCGGAAGAGTCGGTGCGTATCGACCCTCTGCGTAACTTCACCCGCGTGACTGAAATTGCAAGTCGTTTGGCAGCGTTGATCCCGTCCGAAGCAGGGGCCGACCCGTTCAAATCATTTGGATGGCAGGCACTGAACAACATCGCTCAGGGCTTGGTCATCACTCATGATCGTCCCAACCTGACAAAGCTCCGCCGATTCCTTGAAGGTGGCGCTGCTGGCTTGGTCATCAAGGCCGTTCAGGCTTACTCAGAGCGAGTTATGCCCGACTGGGAGGCAGAAGCAGCGGCTTATTTGGAGAAAGTCAAAAACGGTTCGCGTGAGAAGATCGCTTTCGCGTTGATGAAGTTCTACTACGACATCATCCAACCTGAGCACCCAAACTCTGATCTGGAAGGCTTGCTGTCGATGTTCCAGCACGACCAAACCCACTTCTCCAAGATGGTGGCGAACCTCCTGCCGATCATGAATATGCTGACGTCCGGGGAGCTAGGCCCTCTGCTGTCTCCAGACTCATCTGATCTGAGCGACGAACGCCAGATCACTGATTCCGCAAAAATCATCAACAACGCTCAAGTTGCTTATCTGGGGCTCGACTCCCTGACCGACAACATGGTTGGTAGTGCTATGGGGTCCATCTTCCTGTCAGACCTGACAGCGGTTGCCGGTGACAGATACAACTACGGCGTCAACAACAGACCCGTAAATATCTTTGTTGATGAGGCTGCTGAGGTGATCAACGACCCGTTCATCCAGCTCCTGAACAAAGGTCGCGGTGCGAAACTTCGTCTTTTCGTTGCAACTCAGACTTTTGCTGACTTCGCAGCTCGACTGGGTAGCAAAGACAAAGCGCTCCAAGTGTTGGGGAACATCAACAACACGTTTGCTCTGCGTATCGTCGATGGTGAAACACAGGAGTATATCGCAGATAACTTGCCGAAGACCCGGCTCAAGTACGTCATGCGGACTCAAGGCCAGAACTCGGATGGCAAGGAGCCCATTATGCACGGAGGCAACCAAGGCGAGCGTTTGATGGAGGAGGAAGCTGATCTGTTCCCAGCCCAGTTATTGGGAATGCTTCCGAACCTGGAATACATAGCCAAAATTTCAGGCGGAACAATCGTAAAAGGCCGTCTGCCCATATTGACCCAGTAAGAGCAGAGCTATGTGTGACAAGAAGTATAGAAATTACGAGGTAGCCATCATGGTCGATGTGAACCCTTTCGACAGGGTTATGAATGAATTGAAAAGTCGTGGCCGCAAGAACGCTCACATCCTGAGCATCCTCCAATTCGACTGGCCTGCATCGGAGGCCATCATCGAGAAGCTGAGCTGCTACATCACAGACGGGATTAAGGCTAATCAGGAGCCTGTGATTTACCCGATCATTGAAGAAGCTCTGCATCGCTACAGCCAGCTCGTGTTTCATGAGCAGAGAGAGAAATATGAAGACCCGGCCAGAATTGGGGCATTTCTGGAAACCCTGATCACCGAAACCTGCCGGGCGTTGGAAGTGCAAATTGTCGATAGTGGCGGTGATTCATGGTCTGTCGATTCAGGAGAGTCGTTCTCACTGTGGCTTTCTTCCCATCCAGGAGAACTATCCATTAACCCGCAGCCCCATGAGGATGAGACCTCTTTGCGTGGCTTGCTGTATGAGCTCATCACCTGTGAGAGCGTGAAAACTGTTTTAAGGAGAACCGACTATGAAGAAGCCGTGGTTGCTGGTCGCATGGCTGCTGGTTATTGAGTTGCTGGCAATATTGCTGCTGATCCCTGGCGACTGGACAGACAGAGCCATCAAAAGGGAATCCGAGCTGGTGGAACAGAGTCTTGGTGTCGAAGCAAGAGACTGGATACAGAACAAAGCATCTACCTGGTTCAGGTCGAGCGTTATTGATTCAGGATTCTATGAGGGGATGTACCAAACGCTGATCCCATCAGAAGAGGAGCGCCAGAAGTCCAAGGGGATGCAGGACATGGGCAAGGGCTGGTTTGTGTGGGTCAAAGGCCGCATG
The DNA here is from genome assembly GCF_033339955.1 of Vibrio sp. 1731. NCBI lineage: Bacteria > Pseudomonadati > Pseudomonadota > Gammaproteobacteria > Vibrionales > Vibrionaceae > Vibrio > Vibrio sp. 1731. The sequence goes on from NZ_JAWOVO010000021.1 coordinate 21,472, forward strand.
GAAGCCTTTGTCAACGTCATTTACCAGTTCTACACAAGGTTGGCACTGTTAGCCGCGTGGGCTCCCTATATGCTGATCCTGTTCGTACCTGCGGTATATGACGGGATGATGACATGGCGAATTAAGCGGACCAACTTCGATTATGCGAGTCCGGTTCTCCATCGTTACAGCGTTCGCGGAACGATGTACCTGATGGCCGGATTGTTCATCGCGTTCTTCATCCCCATAGCGCTCGATCCGGTTGTCATCCCGATGACAATGATGACGTGCTGTGTCCTGGTTGGCCTGACGTTCGGCAACCTCCAGAAACGGGTATAGGGAGGGAGGATGAGCTACTCCGTTATAAATCAAGATGGGGTGCATCTGTGCGACATCCCATTGAACGTCTACCAGGTGATACGTCGCCAATCCTTGTCTGCGTTGTGGCTTTACTGGGCGCAGAGCTTGAATTTGGTGAAGGTGCTCATTGCTTGCGTCGGAAAGATGATCTTTGTGATGCCGGTAATGTGGTTCTGGGTGCTGGTGGTGTGCCGCTTGGTTGAACCAGAACGTATCTCAGACGTGTCAGGACTTATCTCTCCGGACGTGATCGGGTGGGCCGCTGGTGCGGCCATCACCCTCATTATCTATTCCGTTTTTACACGCCCAGCTTTGTACGGATACCACAACTTTTTCAAGCAGCATATTTGCTCAAGAGTAAAGCAAGTAACGCCGGAACTCAGAACAGTCACTGGGCCACTGTTCTTTTACCGAAACGAAATTGGAACGATATAGAGAGGAACCATGAAAGTAACCAATAAACTCAAACTGCTGGCACTGGGGCTGTGTATGGCCGGTACTGCCATCGCGGCTCCTGATGTGCTCAATGACGACGCAAAGCTCAAGAACCTTGAGAAGGTGTGTCCCGACTGTAAGATGGTGGCAAAAGATGTACTCAATCTGCGGGTTGAAAACTGCCAGCTCAAAGACACTTCCAGTGCAATGATGATTGGCACCATGCAAAATGACCCTATGTTTTCGTTTATGCTGGCAGTACACACAGCGGCAGGCTCGGAGGCATACAAAACGGTAGTTGGTGCCGCTGGCAACCATGTTGACTGTGAAAACCCGTTGAACTGGATCAAGCTGACCCAGCAAGCGATTAAAGGAGGCAAAGTCTAATGCGTAAGAGAGATTTCTTTTTTGGAGAGGTGTATGAGGGGGGTGCAGGAGCCACTCTACGACTGAGTGATATGGAACCATTGGCAAGAAAAGTGTCGGCAGAGTTCTTCACTGCACAACTGAACCGTATGCTGAAAGAGCATGACGGTCAGTTGACGCTCAGCGATGGAACGTCGTACCCCAGCTTTTGGAGCTTCATCGACAAGGTTGTTCCAGAGCAGGTTGGTTTCGTGGAGATCTACGCTCGGCAGGATGTTAACGATAATGTTGAAGCGACACTGGCGTGTGACATCGTTTTGGTAAATGGTGTGATCACCGTTAAACCTCACTGGTGTGCTTACAAAGACATCAGGGCTGACGAAGTGATTTCCACCTTACTGGTGCCTTTGCATTTGAAGGCTCTCCAGGGTAAGGCTTACATTCGCTGGGATGATGGTGAAACCGAACCTCTGTTACAAAACGACGACTATCAGGCTGAACTTGAAAATGTGTTTAGTGTTTCCAAGTACCCATCAGCCATGAGCTGGGGCGATACAGCAGACCAGAAGGTTAAGCAGTACAAGATGGACCTTGAGTGCGCCACAGATGTTGGTTGTCGAGGTGTCTCATCAGAGCAAGCATGGGATGCTTATCGAGAACTCCGTTACAATAGAACAGTGTGAAACAAGCGGCCATTGGCCGCTTTGAACTTTCACATGTGAAAGTTTTTCGCCTCCCGCTCTTATCATCTCCTCGAATAAACCTCCATAAAGTGCCCAAAATGGGCCGTAACAGCACTGTTCCTAGATTGATCAATTAAGAGACGATTACTCCGTGATGACGACAAGTTATTTGGAGGGTCTATGTCCGCACAAGCTCACGTCAGAGAAAGCGAAAGCTCATCTGGTTCATTCATCTCCTGGCAGTTCCTTGTCTGGCAGGTGATGTTCGTTATAGGTGTTGTTGCAGGGATGAACCTGGAACACGCATTCAATTTTCTAGGTTAATGGGAGGAAGTGTGAACCTTAATAAACAATTTTTCTGGTTTTTGATGAACGCGGTGCTGATGTGCATCTTCATCGTTCCAGTGGCCGTCGCGTTTTGGCTGTCTGCTTTTGCGGCAGGTTTTGACTGGAGTCAGTGGGTTAAGTTGGCTGCTGATACGGCCAACAGAGCTGCAAGTGACCCGGCCAAGGCTCTGGGCACGGTTCAGACCTACTGGGGCATTCTCAGCTTCTTCCTGCTGGCGGCGTACAGTCTGATGTTCAAGTTTAAAGCCAATGCTAACAAGGAAGTGAAAACTCTGGGGGTGGCCCGACCAGCCAATGAAGTTAGCGTTGCGGCTTCGGAAAAACATTCGGAAGCGGTTCCTCAAAATCAATAACCGATCCAGTAAACGCAAAAAAGGCGGCTTAGGCCGCCTTTTTTTATTTGTCGCTGGAAGTGCCCGAAAAGGGCGCGAAGCCGTGGCAGAAAATCAGTGACCCTGAATGAGAATACAGGCCACTAGGAAAAGAAGAGGGTTGCTATGAAGCCTGTAAAGATACCGCGCCGGGTCGATGAGCCCCCGCATCTGCTGTTGTGGAGCGCAGATGAGTTGGCCCCGATGCTTTTGGGGCTAACGATAGGGGTCATCATCGGTAAGGCCCTGATCTGCTTTCTGGGGGGGTTACTTGTAACCAACCTTTATCGCCGATTCAGGGATAACCATCCGGATGGATACCTGCTCCACATGATCTACTGGGCCGGGTTCATCATGACCAAGGCCAAATCTCTCAAGAATCCGTTTGTCCGGAGGTATTTGCCTTGAACCTGAAAAAGTATCTCAAGACCTGGGAAGGGACCCAAACAGAAAATAAGTGGGGACGAATCTTCCAGGGTGGTCTTATTGCTATCGTTTTCCTGCTGGTGGTCCAAGTATTCAGCAAGGAAACCATCGTCACTATCCAGCCTTTCACGCTCACGGAAGAAGCCTGGGTGACGAAAAATAACGCCTCTCAGTCCTATAAAGAGGCTTGGGGTTTCGCTTTTGCTCAGCTCCTTGGCAATGTGACGCCAGGAACCGTTGACTTTGTGAAAGAACGGATCACCCCGCTTCTCTCCCCGAGCATCTATCAGGACGTGATTGATGCCATCGAAATTCAAGCTCAACAGATCAAGAACGACCGCGTAACCATGCGGTTTGAGCCGCGTTTTGTTGAGTACGAGCCCAAGAGCGACAAGGTGTTTGTCTACGGATATTCCTACGTCAAAGGGGCTTCTTCTAACGAAGAGCGTAGCGAACGCTCCTACGAGTTCGCCATCAAGATTTCAAACTACGCGCCCGTGCTGGACTACATCGACACCTATGTAGGAAAGCCACGCACCAAAACTGTTTTGGAGCAACTCCAGCGCAAAGAAGAAAACCGGAGAAAGCATGAAGAACAACGCTAAACTTTCGCTCCTGGCGCTGTCCTTGGCGCTTGGAACTTCAATGGCCTATGCCTCGGATGACATTCCTGTTGTCCCGGCCAGTGTTATGAAAAAGGATGTTCCTGCCCCTGTGACGTCAGGACAAAGCTCCCATGAGGTTGTGGGCAGCATGAATGAAAACCCCTTACTGACGATGAAGCCGGGGGTTAACCAGATCATCCCGATAGCCGTTGGTCATCCGAACCGAATCGTCACGCCTTTCAGCAATCCTGAGATCGTTTCAACATCTCTGACCGGGGCGACGGATAACGGCCAGTGTGGTGAGGTCTGCATCAAAGAGAATGTGGTCTATGTCGCCACGGATAAGCAGTATCCGGTGACTATGTTCATTACTGAAAAAGGCTCGGAAGCCCAAGCTCTCAGCCTGACGATGGTTCCCCGTCGTATTCCGCCCAGAGAAGTCTTTCTCAAGCTCGATGGTGGTGTAGGTATCACTGGTGCTTTTGCCAATACCAAGGCTGAGACCTGGGAACAGAGCCAGCCTTATGTCGAAACCATCCGGTCAGTATTCCGAAAGATTGCTCTTGGTGAAGTCCCTCAAGGTTACACGTTGAACCGCATCCCTGCTGGTGCTGCGGTGCCGAGCTGCGCTCATCCTGGGGTAAAGGTGGATTTTAGCAAGGGGCAATACATGATGGGCCACCACCTTAACGTGTTCATCGGTGTCGCCCTGAACGTCTCTGATCAGCCTATTGAGTTCAAAGAGGCGTTGTGTGGGAGCTGGGATGTGGCTGCGGTGACTACGTGGCCGCTTAACGTGCTTGAGCCCGGCCAGAAGACGGAGATCTATGTGGCGAAGAAGCAGAAGCGTGGTCTCGCACCAACGTCTAAGCGTCCATCGCTGCTGGGAGGTGCCCAATGATTAAGCGATTTTGGACACAGTTAGACCCCAACAAGAAGCGTTGGGTGTCTATCGCTGGCGGCGTCTTCGTTCTTTTTGCGGTCGTGACAATGTTCTCTGGTGAACCCAAGAAAGAAGAGAAGCGCGGTCGCCAAGAAACCATCAAGCACGTTCTCACAGACAAAAACACCCGTGAGATCGGGATAGATTCGTTGTCTGCCGATGTGAAGATGGTGTCTCGTGAAAACTCCGACCTGAAAAAGGAGCTGGAACGAGTCAAGAAAGAGCTGGAGGAAACCAAAACCACTGCCGGGAAATCCAGTGATGTTGGCCGTGAGATGACCCGCCTTCGTCAAGATTTGGACCGCCTGACCCAGAAGAACATGGAATTGGCTAAGAAAGTCGAAACCGGCGCTGCTGGTGGAAAAACATCCTCTTCATCAGAGGATGCCAGAGCCGATGTTAATGGTGCATCTGGTGGTGATGGTCAGTTCATGGAGAAAAAGCTCGACTACAAAGATCCAGCATCCTTTTTTCGGGACGCACCGCTTCCTGACTCGAAGGGTGGGGCTCCTGCAACTGGCAAGGGAGACGGTCGTGATGCAACTAAACCAGGCATCCAAATAGTGAGCTACTCGCAGAAAGCGCCAGAAGTTGAAGAGAAGGACAACAAGGATGATGAGTCTATCTACCTACCTTCTGGCTCCATCCTGACAGGGGTGCTCATCAACGGTATGGACGCACCAACATCTCAAGGTGCTCGTCGAGATCCGTTCCCTTCGACCCTCAGGATTCAGAAAGAGGCTATTTTGCCTAACCGCTTCCGTGCGGATGTTCGTGAGTGCTTCCTGATTGTTTCAGGCTATGGAGATCTCAGTTCAGAGCGAGCGTACCTGCGTGGCGAGACCTTCTCGTGCGTTCGGGATGATGGGGGGGTCATAGAAGCGAAGCTGGATTCCTATGCAGTGGGTGAAGACGGTAAGGCCGGTGTCCGTGGTCGCGTCGTATCGAAGCAGGGGCAAATCATCGCCAAGAGCTTGATGGCAGGCTTCCTTGGTGGCGTTTCCGAAGCCTTTGACGTCAATCCTGTGCCGGTCGTCAGCACTAACCCTGGCTCAAATACCCAGTACCAGTCTGTGTTCTCCGACCAGATGTTGCAGGGAGCAGCAGTGAAGGGGGCCAGTAAGGCGCTAGATCGCATCGCTCAGTTCTATATCGACATGGCCGAAGGCATCTTCCCCGTTATCGAGGTCGATGCTGGCCGTCAGGTAGACATCATCGTGACCAAAGGAACCAAGCTACAAATTCGTTCCACCGGGGGAACCAAGAAATGAAAAATTTGAACATTTTGACCAGAAAGGGCAGTTCCAGAGGCGAGGCTCAAAAGGAACAGGCAGTAAGATCCGCAAAGATGTTGGGGGTGGGTGCAGCGCTACTTATTTTGTCGGGCTGTTCGACGTTCAACATCGGCAAGGATGAGTATAGCTGTCCGGGAATGCCGAATGGTGTTCAGTGTATGTCAGCGCGAGACGTTTACGCCGCAACCAATGACGGAAATGTCCCGCGCCCAATGAAACCAGAGGAAGTCGAGGCCAAAGCGGAAGCGGATGGCGAAGGTTCCTCAAACGTTTCAGCGAACTCATCTAGCTCCGGAGACCCGGTGATTGACAACTATGTCGCACCGCGTCTTCCGGATCGCCCGATTCCAATTCGTACACCAGCACAGGTTATGCGGATTTGGGTAGCTCCCTGGGAGGACACCAATGGTGATCTCATCGTGACAGGGTATGTCTATACCGAAATCGAACCGCGCAGGTGGGTGATTGGGGATGGCACACCGCAAAGTGAGCCAGTTTTGAGACCGCTGCAAACGGTACAACACGAACCGAAGTCTGAAACAACCAAATAGGAGATGTTCTTGATGAACGCAAATCAGTTGGCGAATGCCTCAAGTAAAAACAACGCACTCTTCCTCTTCCTGGGGTTGATGGTGGTAGCCTTCCTGCTCGTGCCGGATCAGGCCCACGCTGGTACTGGTGGTACAGCGTTTGACGACGTATGGGTAACTCTCAAGGATTGGACCCAAGGTACTTTGGGTCGAATCGTTGCGGGTGCGATGATCCTGGTCGGTGTTGTTGGTGGTATCGCTCGCCAGAGCCTCATGGCTTTCGCTATGGGTATCGGTGGCGGTATGGGCCTGTACAACTCCCCGACCGTAGTGGAATCCATCATGTCTGCTACTCTGGAACATGCAGAGAAGGTCATCCCGGCTGTTGTGCAACTCAGCAATGGCCTGGGGGTGTAAAAGACACCTTGCCGTTAATCAACGGGTGATAGGGGCAGCCTAAAAGCTGCCCTTATTTTTTGGCAAAAAGTCCAGTCATAACAAATTCCAACTATTTCCTTATTTGCTCAAAAAGGGCACTTCCACAGCCCATGTTTATGCACTCCCTCCCGTAACCTCCAGCATTGGGTTCTTGTAACTCAAAACGAATGGAGAATGCGATGATCAATTTCAAGCCTAAAATTCCGGCGATGCTTGGGGCTCTGGCGGTTCTTACCGCTGGTGCTGCTCATGCAGAGCTGCTGGAATACACCTTTAAGGCTCCAGATGGTACGCAACGGTCTCTGACTCCGAATGCCAACTATGCCAACCCAACGGGCAATATCTCGTTTGCCTTGAGTGCCGGTATCGACCGAAAGGTAAAGATTTCGGTGATTCGGTCGGATGGAACAGTGGTTTCGACAGCGACCAGCCACCTTCTTGGGGCTACTGATCGCATCACAGTGGGTGGAAAATCCTACTATGGTGCGGAACTTCAACTACCGGCTCCTTCCGAGGGAGTCTACAAACTAAGGGCCGAAATACTGGCGTCAGACGGAAGTTCCGTTCAGACTGATGAATACCCGCTTCAAGTCGATACGACAGCGCCAAGTTTGGCAAACGTGACAGTAAAAGGGGAATGGAACCGGGCGCTTTCTGATGGAACGCTACTGCGAGGTCCTAACCGATTTTCAGGTATAGATGTGTCTGCATCTGATGCCGGTTCTTCGGTTTCCTCTATACAGGCGTATGCTGTAGATAGCAAAGGCAAGAGGAGTCCTGTTGTCTCGGTTAATTACGCCAACGGCCAAGGCCAGTTGTTGAACTGGAGCACTGTGTTCCCTAATGGGGAGGATCTATATACGCTTCATTTCGAGGCCCTGGATAAAGCAGGGAACAAAGGGTCAATAGCCTATCCTATTGCTTGGGATTCAGTAGGTGCAAAGTCTGGAGAGAATCCTGAGCCAGTAGCAGTGTATGACCCTAAGAACCCGCAGGCCTCAACTTTTAAGGTTAATGGTCAGGCCCTATCAGGTTTTGCGCCTTATCAGAACGGAATGACCATTTATTCCGATACCTACAGGGTGCTCTACCGGATACCCAAAACAAACTCCTATCCTTCTTCACCTTACGGTGCTCAAAGCGGTAACTGGTGTGATTATAAAAACTGTATTGAAGGCAATATCATTGCCGAAGACGGTACATATGATTATCGGCAGACGCAAGCTGATGTATTCCAGCAACATGGGACAAAAACTAAGTCGTTTATTATTTACGACTGGGTTATGAACTCTCTTGGTAATACATCCGTCAGTGTGAAAGCTGATCCATCGGTTAGCTTGGCTCCCATCGGTAAGTATGTTGAATATCTTAGGGATGATGGTCAGTGGGTCCGCGGTGAAACCATTAATATGAGCTCAGTTAACCATTATAAAAAACTGAGATTTCATGTTGAGCCGAGACCTTACGCTCAGGAGTTATGGGGATCTTGGTTGCCTACTACTAAAATTCCGGCAAATGCTTCTTATGCAGAAGTGGATACGGATATATCGTTCAGTGGGCGCTCATGTTCATGGCCTGGATATTGGTCTCGACCGGAAGGGAAGCCTGAACTTCCGTCTGATCGGATTGGGGCAACGTTCTGCTATGACCTTAACCCTCCTGAAATTGCTGGGTTAGAACGAAATGGGCGGATTTTTAAAGCTCATTTCCGTGAGCCTGATTCATTTGACGGTTGGGGTGTTAACCAGTGGGTTATTTCTAACAACTCAAGTGCGTCTGCGATAACCTCGACTGGCGAAGAACGTCCGTTGTCTCGTACTGAAGTTCTTCGTAGTAGCACAAATGATTGGTTTTTCACATTTTCTGCTGAGAATCTGTCAGAGGGCACATATACCGGCATATCTCTCGTAGCTAAAGATGCTTTCGGTAATGAGGTTAAGCAGGTATTCACTGGCTCCCAATATGCTATGAGCATAGATAATTCAGCGCCGACACTAACCGTATCGATCAGTGATGGAGCACCAATCCAGTCTTTGGATGATGTTGTAATCACCTTGACTGATACTGCCGACCCGAGTCCTAAGCTGACCTCTATTGCCCTCGTCGGAGGCCCAGCCGATGACAAGGTGCAGTTGTCTTGGCGTGAGGAGTCGAAAGGTCGATTCCGCCTTGAGTACCCGGTAATGTTCCCGTCTTTGAAGGAAGGGGAATCTTACACGCTGACTGTTTCCGGTGAGGACGCACAAGGCAACGCGGTTCAAAAGGCGGTTGGCTTCGAGTACAAACCGCGTCAGGTGATGCTGGCGGATGGGATGGATGGCAAGGTTATGGTCCCCGCTGTCACTCATGAATTTGTTCATGCAGATGGCAAGCGGATCATCGAGACCAAGCCGCTGACGCTCAGTGATGGTGCTGTCGTGACAGGTTCATACGACGTGTTTGCGACCCTCCGTTCTGATGCGAAAGTGCCGCTGGTGGTGAATGGGGTGCGTATCGAGCCGGGCCAGACAATGGGGATCATGAGCCAACATGATTTCGGTGCGTCAGGTGGTCGTTTGAGCATTCCGGTTAAACCGGCTGTTCCTGATGTGGTCGGCTCTTCCAGTCTTCTTGTCATGACCTCCGCGCCGAACTCACCCATCTTGGTTGTGGACATCAATACCTGGAAAGGGACGGCCAAGCTCTCGGCTGAATCATGGACAATTCGCCAGGTTATTGACCCGGTGAAAATCTATGCCCTGCCAGAGTCGGGTGTGCCTTGCCGGTTCACCACGAAAGAGGATGTGGCTATGGCCGCAGACCCAATTCGTGACCCGGTGTGTTTGCTCCAATGGGACAGAACTCCGGATGAGGCTGAACAAACTACGCAGGACAACAACGGGATGAAAGTTGCCGGGCTGGTGGGGCAGGCTGTGAGCATTGGTGAACAACCTGTCGAATACAGCCTGTACCTGTTCAGTGGTGACGGTTCCAAGGTAAAAGTTGGGTCTGGCTCTCAGAACCTGACGGTAACTACTGCCTATGGCTCTGTTGGTTACACCCCGATTGATGACATTGCTCAGGTGAATCGCGTCATTGAAGACTTTGATGTGAACTTCAAGCAGAGCAAAGGTCCTGATTGTTCAATCACTCTCAGTGCTGACCGTGCGAAAAACGAGGCCGCGAACAAAGCTGTTGGCAGTGCAAGCCGCACCTGTCTGTTCGAGTGGCAGCAGATCCCCGATGGACTGGTCCAAGACCCGTTATCGGAATCTCCTTCGTTGTCAGGTTCCCTGGCCGAGAACGGTGATCACCCTCTGGGGTGGCGGGTAAGTATTTTCACCCGTAACGGCACTCGGGTGACGTTGAACGACGAGACTTTCAATGTCGAAGCGGTTGACCCACCAGCTCCGACCGTTGAACTAGCCTCCGACTACAACTTCAAAGACAACATCTACTTGGTGCCGATGACAGGTAACTACCTGGGTGATGCCATTATCAACTCTGAACGAGCTGATCTGGATATTGCCATATCGCGCAACTCTGATGTTCTTGAGTCTGAGACCTTCACTCCGGGATGGGGTGCCACCAATAAGGTGTATCGCCGCATCAATACCGATGAGCGAGCGTTGTGGGAGGAGACCACCTACAAGGTGAACGCGGCCTACAACAAGGTGCCTGATGTGAAGACTGAGGTTGTCTACCGGGCTATCTCTGCACCTTCTGACAGTATCCGTCCTATCGTTGAAGTTAAAGGTGATACCGCGATTGACACCCAGGCATTGCCGGTTAGGGTTCTCATCCGTGATCAGTACAAACCTGATGGTGACTATGACGCTAACACGATGGGGGTGTGGAAAGTACGCCTGATCCAGCAAAAGGCCTACAACGAGACGGTTGCGCTCACTGATTATGCGGAAGCATCGAACGGTGAAGCTCAGTTCTCAGTAGACCTGTCTGGTGTGGATACTTCCTCCGTCCGTATCGCTGCTGAGGCTGTTCTGGAAAGCCCTGTTGAGGGTTACAACCGCACAGAGTTGTCTATCAGACCTGCCTTCTTGACAGTGCTTCGTGGTGGTGCCATCGGTGCTGGCGTGGAGGCTCGCAAGTTGTCTGGTGAAGCTCCGTTCACTGCTGTGTTCAAGCTATCTTTGGACGACCGTCAGGATCTCCGGGCTACCGGCCAGGTTGTGTGGGAAACCAGTAAGGACGACGGTAAAACCTGGGAGCAGTTCATCCCAGAAGATCGATACAAGTATCAGCTTGTGAAGACCTTCGATAAGGGGGAGTACCAGGTTCGGGCCAAGGTGGTGAACGTCAACTCAGGTGCGGAAAAGTACACCGAAGCGGTCAGTGTTGTCGCTTACGACAAACCTGATATTGCTGTTATCGGCCCGACCACGTTGTTTGTCGGAAGTGAAGGCAAGTACACAGCGAACCTGACGTTGAACGATGAGCCAATCTCCGGTGGCAATGCCATTGTTGAGTGGTCTACTGACGGTGGCAAAACCTACGCGCAGACAGGGGATAGCATCACGCTTTCGAGCGATGAAGAAACCCGATACCGCCTGTGGGCTCGTGTGCGCTCTGCCACTGCACCGGCTGATGACGGCTATGCCTATGAAGTTGCGAAAACGGCAGTTGACTTCCGAGCAGTGAAGGCCCCCCGTCCTTACGTGACAGGGCCGCGAGTCATTGAGACCGGTAAGAAGTATGTGTTCAAAGCCGAAACCAGCCTGCCTTACCGTGGGATGGACGTGAAGCTGAACGGGTTCTTCACGCTGCCTGATGGCTCAATTGTGCAGGGTGATACTGCTGAGTACGTGCCTTCGGACACTGACCTCAACCAGGCTACTGTAGAAACGAAGTACACCACCTGGATCGAAGGATACCGAGATCAGGGTGCAGAAGCCTCGCATAGCCTACGCTCCCGCGTGTGGCAGTATGTATGGCCGAGCTTCGGAATGCAGGTCAGGAAGAACGCTGACGTGGCTCCTGCGACGATCACCGCGTCAGTGCGGCCAATTGCCTTCAACGGCAAGCTGGAAGAACCGACCTACGAGTGGGAGTTGCCGGAAGGCGCAGTGATTCAGGATCAGCGGCAGGATATTGTCCGGTCCTTTGTGATCAATGAGCCGGGCGATTACAACATCAAGGTGACTGTCCGTGATGCTCGCGGCCATGAAACCGTGATCGAGCAACCGCTCAAGATCGGCCAGGCAGAGCCCTATGCTATCGACCTGCAATACTCTGGCTCGAACAAATACGAGCGTGAGCCTCTGGATGTGCTGTTGCGACCGTACATTTCTGGCGGCCACCCACGCGACCGTATTTCGACTCGCGTCTACTCGGTAGATGGTACGCCGTTGGAAAGCAGCGGTTACTACGGCAGAGCAACTCTGGGCGCTGGTGAGCACAGCATCAAGCTGAAAATAACCTCAGAAATGGGGCATGAAGCTGAGGGCGAGGTGAACATCAATGTGGCAGAGAACAAGTTGCCTGCATGTAGCCTGAGCTCACGAGAGACCGTTGGGTCGTGGATCGTTTATGCGAACTGCGAAGATACCGATGGCCGCATGAAGTCCTACGAATGGACCATTGCCGGTGAGTTGCAGAGCATCAGCTCTGATCGAGTGACTATCAGCAAGGGCACCTATGAAACGATGCCGACCATCTCTCTGGTTGGGGTCGATGACTCTGGTGGCAAATCCGAAGCTGTTACCATGAACTAAGGTTCATTCCTCTCAAAGCCCGGTTCAGACCGGGCTTTTTTTTGTATCGCGCTGGAATTGTCCAAATTGGGCTATTACAGAGGCGAGTCTATTTCCCTCCCCCGGATACACTGCCCAGCATCCAGTAATCCAATCTTAGGGGATAGACATGCGGACAAAATTACTCGGGGCGCTGATGGTGTTCGGGATTATTACCGGCACGGCTCATGCGTCATCGAAATTGGAAATCACCGATCCCAGAGCGGCGAAGATAGAGGACATCGTAGAGCTACCCATCAAAGGGGTTCGAGCCGTCCAAAGTGATGGGCAGATCATGTTCCTCTCTGAAAACGGGCGATTTGTTATTTCAGGACAAATCTACGACCTGTGGAGCAAGAAGCCCCTCAACACGATGTCCCAAATGAGGGATGTAGCGGAGCGTATCCACTTCAAGAGCATGGGCATGGATGTGGACACGCTGAACACCGTTTCGATGGGGCGTGGTGACAAAGAGGTGGTGGTCTTTGTCGATCCTAGATGCGCGGTTTGCCATCAGCTCATGGGTGATGCCAAATCGCTGGTGGATGATTACACCTTTAAATTTATCGTGATTCCTGCTCTGGGTGCTGAGTCCAACCGCTTGGCAAAGAACTTGTACTGCGCGAAAGACAAAACCCACGCGCTCAATGCGCTGATGAACAACACCTTGGGTTCCCTTCCTTCAAAAGAAACCTGCGACCCCGGCCAATACGATCAAACGCTGCTGACAGCTCATTTCATTGGGATTGAGGGCGTTCCGTTCGTGGTTGCTCCGGATGGTCGTGTCAGCAAAGGACGTCCGAAGAACCTGAAATCATGGTTGGAGAGTGTTGAATGATCGTAACCATCAAAAAGAAACTCGAAGAAACGTTGATCCCGGAGCACTTGCGAGCTGCCGGGATTATTCCTGTCCTGGCCTATGACGAAGACGATCATGTCTTCCTTATGGATGACCACAGTGCAGGCTTTGGTTTCATGTGTGAGCCCCTGTGTGGTGCCGATGAAAAAGTTCAGGAGCGAATGAACGGTTTCCTGAATCAGGAGTTCCCGTCGAAGACTACGCTCCAGTTTGTTCTGTTCCGCTCCCCGGACATCAATCAGGAGATGTACCGGATGATGGGGTTGCGTGATGGCTTCCGTCACGAGCTGCTGACATCTGTCATCAAGGAACGGATTAACTTCCTCCAGCACCACACGACAGAACGCATATTTGCCAAGACCAACAAAGGTATCTACGACAATGGCTTGATCCAAGACCTCAAGCTGTTCGTTACGTGCAAAGTCCCCATCAAGAACAATAACCCGACTGAAAGCGAACTCCAGCAGCTCGCACAGCTTCGCACGAAGGTCGAATCATCGCTTCAAACCGTTGGTCTGCGTCCCCGCACAATGACGGCGGTGAACTACATCCGGATCATGAGCACCATCCTGAATTGGGGGCCGGATGCTTCATGGCGACATGACTCTGTGGATTGGGAGATGGATAAGCCCATCTGCGAGCAAATCTTCGATTACGGCACTGATGTGGAAGTCAGCAAGAACGGCATCAGGCTGGGGGACTACCACGCGAAAGTCATGTCAGCGAAAAAGCTGCCTGACGTTTTCTACTTTGGTGATGCGTTGACCTATGCCGGGGATCTCAGCGGCGGCAACTCCAGCATCAAAGAAAACTACATGGTTGTGACCAATGTGTTTTTCCCTGAGGCAGAAAGCACGAAAAACACTCTGGAGCGCAAACGCCAGTTCACTGTAAACCAAGCCTACGGGCCGATGCTCAAATTCGTGCCGGTGCTGGCGGACAAAAAGGAGAGCTTCGACACTCTCTATGAGTCCATGAAAGAGGGGGCTAAGCCAGTCAAGATCACCTACTCGGTGGTTTTATTTGCTCCAACCAAAGAACGTGTTGAAGCGGCGGCGATGGCCGCACGAAACATCTGGCGTGAATCTCGGTTCGAGCTGATGGAGGATAAGTTCGTTGCTCTGCCGATGTTCCTCAACTGCCTGCCATTCTGTACAGACCGGGATGCAGTGCGAGACCTATTCCGCTACAAGACCATGACAACCGAGCAGGCGGCTGTGGTCCTGCCGGTGTTTGGGGAATGGAAGGGGACCGGGACCTATCATGCAGCGCTGATTTCCCGCAACGGCCAGCTCATGAGTCTGTCTCTTCACGACAGTAATACCAACAAAAACCTGGTGATCGCAGCCGAATCCGGCTCGGGTAAATCGTTCCTTACCAACGAACTGATTTTTTCCTACTTGTCCGAGGGTGCTCAGGTCTGGGTTATTGATGCCGGTAAGTCCTACCAGAAGCTGTCGGAAATGCTCAATGGCGACTTCGTTCACTTTGAAGAAGGAACGCACGTCTGCCTCAACCCGTTCGAGCTCATACAGAACTACGAGGACGAAGAAGACGCGATTGTCAGCCTCGTTTGTGCAATGGCGTCGGCCAAAGGCTTGCTGGATGAATGGCAAATCTCTGCGCTGAAACAGGTCCTTTCTCGCCTGTGGGAAGAGAAAGGTAAAGAGATGAAGGTTGACGACATCGCTGAGCGCTGTCTGGAAGAAGAAAACGACCAGCGCCTCAAGGATATTGGTCAGCAGCTCTACGCCTTTACGTCGAAAGGTAGCTACGGGAAATACTTCTCTCGCAAGAACAACGTCAGCTTCCAGAACCAGTTCACTGTACTGGAGCTCGATGAACTGCAAGGGCGTAAGCACTTGCGTCAGGTTGTACTGCTCCAGCTTATTTACCAGATCCAGCAAGAAGTATTCCTGGGTGAACGTAACCGCAAGAAAGTCGTCATCGTGGATGAGGCCTGGGACCTGCTCAAAGAGGGCGAGGTCTCGGTCTTCATGGAACATGCCTACCGCAAATTCCGTAAGTACGGTGGCTCCGTTGTCATTGCAACGCAGTCCATCAACGACCTCTATGAGAACGCAGTGGGCCGCGCCATCGCGGAGAACTCGGCCAGCATGTACTTGCTCGGCCAAACCGAAGAAACCGTGGAATCTGTTAAACGTAGCGGTCGTCTGACCCTTTCAGAGGGCGGGTTCCACACCCTCAAGACGGTACACACCATCCAGGGCGTGTACTCAGAAATCTTTATCAAATCGAAGAGCGGCATGGGCGTCGGACGCTTGATAGTGGGCGACTTCCAGAAGCTGCTTTATTCGACCGATCCGGTGGACGTTAACGCCATCGACCAGTTTGTGAAACAAGGCATGAGCATTCCTGAGGCAATCAAGGCCGTGATGCGAAGCCGTCAGCAGGCTGCATAACCAGGGAGACAGTAATGGACATTAAATCAATCGCAATCGCCGCCATTCTCGGTGCCGCTGGTGGCTTCGGCGGTAGCTACTACGTGATGAGCGAACAAACGGCAAGCATCCATCAGCGTTTGAATCAAACCCCGCCAGTGGTCGTGGTTGACTTCGCTAAAGTGGCGTCGGCGTATCCCGCTGGTGCCTCTCAGGAGGAAGTTGAAAGACTGATGGTCAAGACCAATGACGCAATTTTGAAGTTGAAAGACGCAGGTTATTTGGTCCTTGACGCAAGTGCTGTCGTCGGTGCTCCAAGTGACGTGTACCTCCCTGATGAGGTGCTGAAATGAATTTTCCACTCAAGAAGTATTTCGTCAAAAAGGAATCCTGGAAGCGCTTCGGGGTTAAGGCCGGTGTGACACTACTGGTTCTTTGGGCTGCTGGTGCGGCCTTTGCCAGCCGCTACCGTATTGGCATTGATCCACAACAGGAGAAGTGCCTGCCGGGTTACACCTTCTTCCTCATTGATCTGAACGACCAAACTCTGGAGAGGGGAGCTGTTTACGCCTTCCAAGCCAAGAACATGCAGCCTTTCTACAAGGACGGGACTCGCATGGTCAAAATCCTCACCGGTATGCCGGGGGATAAAGTCGAGATCAACGATAAGTGGAAGATCACCGTCAATGGTGATGTCGTCGGAGAGGGGCTCCAGCTCGCAGGGAAACTACATCTGCCAGAGAGCCACTTTTACGGCAAGACCACGCTGAAAGAGAATAACTACTGGTTTATGGGCAAAAGCCCATTCAGCTTCGACTCACGTTACTGGGGGACTGTGAAAAATGATCAGATCATTGGCCGCGCATATCCCCTGTTCTAAGAGCGTTCTGGTGGCGTTGATATTCTCTGTGGCTGGCGGGGCATACGCTCAAGAGTCTCCGCTCACAGAGCAGGATAAGGCGCTTATTGAGAAAGGAAAGCAAATTGCCCAAAAGGCCCAGAAGATGGAAATGCCATCTCTGTTGCAAAACCAACACATGGACGAGGCTCAGGCCGAAGCCAAGGCATTTTTCAAGCAGCTCCAAACTACTAACCCAACGCTCAAGGAGATGCACCGGAAACAGGCTGAAAAGGGTATCTACTCTGACCATCGGATACTGGTTTTCGCCTCGTTGTCTCTTGGCGAACAGGGGTTAGATGACGTCCTAACGGCGGTGTCAGGCCAGCCTGATTCTGTAATTGTGTTCCGTGGCATCCCGGAAGGAATGAACTTGGGGCAGGGAGTTAAAGCTATTCAGGCGCTCGCGGCCAAAAAAGACCCAGTGCCGAACATCATCATCAACCCTACGTTGTTCAAAACGTACAACATCACAGCCGTTCCCACGATTGTGATGCTGGAGGATGAGCCGCTGCCTGGCGAACAACCAAACGTCGTCGCCCAGGTCTCCGGGTTGTCCGACCCGGTATGGTTGGCTCGGGAAGTGGATAACGGAGAAAAAGGCGATCTCGGCGTTAAGGGGCCGGTGGAGAAAATCAGTGAGCCAGACCTTATTGATGTTGCCAAGAAACGCCTTGCCAATATCGACTGGGAAGAGAAGAAGAAACAGGCTATAGAGCGCTTCTGGACCAAGCAGAATTTCAATGAGCTGCCCAGAGCGCCAAAATCTCGAACACGAGAAATTGACCCTAGCGTCATGATCACCAGTGACATCAGCACTCCGGATGGCACTGTGTTCGCTCACGCGGGTGACGTGATCAACCCATTGTGCGATCCGAAGGAAGTTTGCAAGCCTGGAACGCGGCCATTTACCCAAGCGGTCGTAGTTTTCGACCCGCTGGACAAAAAGCAAATGGAGCTGCTCGCCAAGAAGCTGCCTGAAATTAAGCAGGAACCTGGCGTACAACGGATTACCTATATCGCCACAGAGTTCGACAAAGACAAAGGCTGGGATTCCTACAAGAGTGTCACCGACAACTTTGACGCGCCGGTATATCTGCTGACGCCAGATCTGATTACCCGGTTCGAGCTGGAGCACACACCGAGCGTCATTACTGCCAGAGGCAAGAAGTTTGTTGTCCGCGAACTTGCTGAGGAGGGCGGTGAATGATTTTTGCCCCGGCTTTCCAACCAATTAAAGACGTCGGCACAGGTTCGTTTGTCGCTGCTGAGGTACTGGCTCGTTGGTACGACGAAGGCCGGGTTCTTACACCATCCTCTCTGTCATCACCTCCTTATTGGGGGCTGGTGGATATGGAGATGGCACGGTTCATTCAGGACAACCTTCATTATTGCTTGGATCTGTACCCAGCTCTTTTTCTGAATGTCTCTGAACATACTTTGCAATCAGACGTCATTTTCAAAGCGTGGTGGAGGGTTGTCCGCGACATTGCTAAGAATCACTCATCACGGCTTGTCATCGAGATTACCGAGGGCATTCAGGATGCCTCTCTCGCATTGAGATGGGAGGCTCTTACCGAAATAGGGGTTGAGCTGGCGCTGGATGACTATGGAGACAAAAACTCTTCGCTGGAGCGCCTGAGTCGTTATGACTGGCACTATTGCAAGTTTGACGCGAGAAGACTGCGGTCGCTTGAAGACTACTCGGCCATCCTCCACTGCCGCCGAAAAGGCATACAGCTCATTGCTGAGCAGGTGGAGAGCTTCCCATTGGGGGAGAGCGCCAAATTACTTGGACTGTCATGGCAACAAGGTTTCTATCACGGGAAGCCTGCTGTCATGGAGAAACACTTGAATTACGTAAAGGCCTTACCATGATGCAAAAAATTCTACGGGTCATTGCCGTTAGCGCGGTCTTTTGGGTTCGTTCGGTATCGGCTGACCCTGGGTGCCAGAATGCGGAAGTAATCGGCGGAAAACTGATTACTGACATCTGCTGGAGCTGTATTTTTCCCATCAAAGTAGCAGGGGTTCCTATAAGTGGTGGAGGCGGATCATTCCCGAGTGAAGCCGTAAGCAACCCTCTGTGTATGTGCGAGGATAATCTAGGGGTCCCTCGGCCTGGAGTCACCACTTCTATGTGGGAGCCAGCACGGCTTGTTGAATTTCAGAGAGTGCCTGGCTGCTCATCTGTCTTGAATGGTGTCAGGTTCCCGTTTGATAGGACTAACCAAGGGCATCATGGCATGGGAGACATGGATGGTGGTGATGGTTCTTTTATGCACTATCACTACTATGCGTTTCCTCTGTTGGTGATGCTCGATTTATTTATTAAGCAGACCTGTAATGCTGATGGGTATATGGATCTCGACATCATGTACATGTCGGAGCTCGACCCGACCTGGAACAATGATGAGCTCGCTTTTTTTACCAATCCAGAGGCGGCGGCAGTAGCAAACCCAATTGCGGCGGCTGCGTGTACTGCTGATGCTGTCTCATCAACCGCTGGAAAACCTTTAAAACAGCTTTTCTGGTGTGCTGGTTCATGGGGCACCCTGTATCCATTTAGTGGCAACCAGAATGGTGGAAAAGGTGTTATCCGCGATAGCAGTCTTCTTAGCACAAGGGTTCTGGCTGCTTTGCATCGCCGGGGGTTAGCGTGGAAGACAATGGGTTCTGAGGCTATGTGTAGAGGTGTTATTAGCCCAACACTACCCAAAACGCAGTACAAATTCACGCTATTGCATCCGGTTCCAGAGACAAACTCATCTCACGTAATTGGCGAATCCACTCTTACGTGGGGTCTGGCGCGAACTATACCGGCAATTGGGCAAGACCCTATTTACACCATCTGGCGATGGAATGATTGCTGTAACAATTGAGCAGACCCTAACGAATTTGCACGGGCATTTTAGATTATGCCCCAAAAGGGCCACTACACGTACAGGTGGCCCTTGTCTTCTCAGATAGCATGGGAAGGTTGAAATGGAGAACACAATGCGAAGTCATAATTACTTTATGAAAGCTGTGGCCTCGCTGTTGACAGTAACCATGTCTGCGCTGCCGATACATTCCTACGCTAACGGTAGCCAAGACCAGGACATCACAGCGGTGGGTAAAGAGGCCCAGGCTTTCGGACAAAACCTCTCAAACTCATTCAAGTCGAGCTCGGGGACTGTGCAAGATGGCACAATCTCTATGCCGACGTTGAAAGACGGTCAATTCCAAATGAACGGGGGGAGTCAGATTAATGTCAATGATCTATTCCCCGGAACGAGCGGGACCAACAATAAACCTGATAGTTATTACTTCCCTGATGCCAATAAACCTGATGTGGGCGGTCTGCAAGGCATTTACGACTCTGGCGATGACATGGACAGCGTGGGGAATAATGCAAAAGGGTCGCTGTGGAGTGATGCCAATAGTGCTAATCCATCAATCTCTGGTGCGGCATACAAGGTTCTTCTCGATGCCTCTAATCGATCACGCCCTGATTTCAGTAATGACCCTGTACTAAATCTAAGCAAAAAGACCTATGAGGATATGGACCTCATCGCAGGTGGCTTTGGGGATTGTTCTGCCGAAACAACCATCAATCAGAATACTATCAACGCCCACATTCCAGAGTATGAACGGTGTCAGCGTGTTGTAGATCAAAGCGCGGACTGTGAGGTTGTCCATGACTACGATGCCTCTGTGGTGAAGCACTATGATGGTCCATATAACCTCAAATCTTGTGGAGAAGGCTGTACTGAGTTGTGGATTGGCCGAGTTGGTAACGACTACTGGAGTGGCAACTGTTCGATTTATGAGGAATACACGCGGGTCCAAGTCAGTAATCCAGACGCCATAGTGTCTGCAACTCTTGAGTACGCCAAGTGGGATGACTACATGCAAGTTTGGGTTGGTAAATCAGGTCAGGAAACTAAAGTATGGTCCGGCCCTGACGGCAATTTCCCTCCAGAAACGGCTGGCCGATGTGAATTGTCAACAAGTTGGGAGCGAAACCCTAATATTGATGTCACTCCCTATTTCAAGAATGTGAAAGATGGTGATGTTGTTACGTTTAAGATCCGCGTTTCAGTAACTGGCGCAGGTGAGGGTTTTGGCCGCATAAAGCTACGCTATGACCCATCAAAAGCCATTACCAAGGATGAGTGGGCTCCACAGAGCTGCATGGATTCAGCCAAAGGGGTTGTAGATGGTTTTGCGGAAGGCGAGATCACATGTATAGATGACCCGACTGATGCTACGGGCTGCACAGTCATCAATGGGATCAAAGTTTGCGAATCTCAACTCAAGCCGTCACCTTTGCCTGGTATTCCAAAACTATGCAAAAAGGTTCGAGTTAAAGCTGACTATGACTTTTATAAGGGGCAAATGGACTGCTGGACAGACCCTCAAGGTGAAACGCACTGTCCGGTAAACACGGGCGGGAATCTCGATAGCTGTCAGAAATATGAAGAAAACCCTCAGTGCGGCTTCATCAGTTCCAAATGTGTTGATGGTGCTCAGGGAAGTTCTGGTACGTGCTACGTCCACGAGGATACTTATGACTGTGGTACAGATGTTTCTGTTCCGACCTTGGAAAAGGAAACTGAGTACCAGTGCGGTGGGCCTATACGCTGCATGGGAGATGACTGCCTTGATTTGACCAAAACACAAAGCACTGATTTTGCTCGCGCTACTGCGTTGCTCAATGCAGCCCAATTCATGACGCAGGATATGAGCTGCACAGGCCAAGATGGGGATGACAATCCTACCGGGGATGAAAACGTTATTTGCTCTGCTTTTGCAGGGGAAGCTGGCGAATGCAAGATAGCTGTTGGGGGAGTTTCTGATTGCTGTGAAAAGCCAACCAATATATCTCTTGCCGATTATCTGAACCTAATAATGGCCGTTCCAAAGCTCGATGGCGCAGTGATGGGGCTGACTGATGGTAATGCGCTTAAAGGTGCTTATCAGGTACTTAGGGAACCTGCCCTTCAAGGGTGGACAGAAGTCACAAAACCGTTCACAAGTTATATAGAGAACGTTTCAGGTGCTGTTGATTCGTTCTTCCAGCCTGTAGAGCAGTTTGTTGATCAACTCATTGACCAGCTCAAAGAGCAAGTCAAAGAAGTGATGATGGATGTCATGAAATCAGCAGGCCAAGATGCAGCAACAGAGCAGGCGGCTGCCGCAGCATCTGAACAAGCTGCCGAAGCAATGATGGAGACTGCGACAACATGGCTTAGCACTGCCATGACGATATATACCGTCTATGTCGTTGCGATGGTGATGATCCAGATGATTTATAAGTGCGAGGAAGAAGAGTTCACTATGAACGCCAAAAGAGCGCTCAAGAATTGCACCTATGTAGGCTCTTATTGTAAATCTAAGGTGTTGGGCGCTTGTATTGAAAAAAGAGAAGCGTATTGCTGCTTCAATTCTCCGCTCTCTCGTATTATACAAGAACAGGTTCGCCCTCAATTGGGGCAGAACTTTGGAGACCCCAAAAATCCTCAGTGTGAAGGGATTCCACTAGATAAAATTGCCGAAATTGATTGGAGCAAAATTAATTTGGATGAGTGGCTTGGGATATTACAGCAGAACGGTAAATTCCCTGATCCGGCCTCAATAAATCTCGACTCGCTGACTGGAGCAGGGAATGACTTCAATATTGACGGGACGCGGAAGAATGCTCAGGAAAGGGCGTTGGAGCGGTTGGAAGGGATTGATATTGACGCGAAGCGAAAAGAGGCGACAAACAGCATAGACCCTCAAACAGGCGCGCCAACTGGTGGTGGTGGATAAAAAAAGGGGCCTTTCGGCCCCTTTCTCATGTAGATTGATTACGCTTCTGGGTAAACAAATAACTCTGCTTTTCCCTGATCAAGAAGGTAAGGGAAAGCAACTTTTTCGCCATTATCCAGCTCAACCGATTTTGGAGCAAGGTAGAGGTAGGCCCAAGCTGGTAGCTGTTTGCTAATAGCTGCGTAGATCGCTTGCTGAGGAGCATGGCTTGCTGCCCCATTACCGACATTCACAAAGTTGTATGCGGTCTCATGGCCTGATGTGAAGGCATACGCTGTACCTTGAACGCCAGAGACAAAATTAGGAGCTGACCCTAGGCGAGGCTCCACGATTTTCACCTTAACGGAACACATGTCAGCTACCTTACTTTGTCCGTTCACCCACGTCGGGCAACCCCATTCATTCTTGTAGAACTGATAGGTTAGGCGACCATCTTTGTCATACAGAAGCGTGAAATTGGCACCCAAATCAGTCAGCGCTGACTCAATGGAAACTTTCACATGTGAAAGAAATTTGGCCTGAGCGTCTGCCGGTGAAACTGCTTCGTTAGCAGGCATCCAAGCGATCAAGCTATTGCGAGCGCCATGCTGTTTGGGGCCGATAGCCCAGTTCGCAAGGTTGACCAAGCCACCTTGCCAGTCGGTCATTCCGAGCTGAGGGGACATGTAGCCAGACAGCACGTAGGCTGCCCCAAACGTTTTGGTGTCGGTCAGACGCTCCAGCTTGTCACGCGGAACAGAAGCGTCTTGGATGCCTGTTACCAGGCCACCGGCCTCCGCGATGTTGTAAGCGCGACTGTGATTGGTTTTGTACGCTGTGGGTTCGTAACTGCTGGTGGATGCACAGCCAGATAGAGCTGCTACAGCCAGAGCCACGGTGGTGATTAAAGCCTTTTTCATGTTGTTCTCCGTTCTTACCTGAGTTGAATCTGATTTACTTCGATAATATCACAGCATCAAAAAATGCAACCATAAAAGACAAAAAAAAGCCCCTCGGGCGAGGGGCAAAGGTTTGGGCTGGGTTATGCTGCTTTTGTTTTCTCGGCTTCGTCTGCGATTTCCTTGTCGCCGGTTGCAGATTCCGGAGCGGCTTCGGCCACTTCACCTTCTTTGCCTTTGCTGTGGGCGGAAATGCGAGCCCGTTTCTCGATGCCGATGATTCGACCGGCCAGCTTGATGAGGCGTTGCTGCCATTGGTAAGTGGCGTCGGTGCGCTGCTTGCTGGTCAGTACGGTGTTCAGCCAGAGAGTGTCAACGATCCCCATCAGGGTATCCAGTTTGCGGATCAGGTGTGCAAACTGAGCAACCTGAGGAGAGTTGATCTCGATGGTGTATTCATTCGGGTTGGTGTAGCCGGGCATCATGTCGATGCCGTTGTCTTCCATCAGCTTGTTGAGCTGGGCGGTAGCTTTGTCCAGGTCTTCGGAGACCTTGGAAATGTGTTCCAGGATGACGGTTTCAACCTGGTCGATTTCGTCCTGCTCACCGATGATGCGAAGGATCACGTCGATGGAGAACAGGGAGTTGGAAACTCGCTCAAAGCTGCGTTCCATGACGCGCTGAGCTTGGAGGCTATTTACTTTCAGAACTTGCTTGAAAACAGGGCGAGAGTAGTGGTTGCTGCGGTCGTTGTTTGTGTCCAGTGCTACTTGTGCTTCTGCCATTAGAGATACTCCTAAATTTGAGGTACAGATAAACGCACTGGAAAGGATAAATGCGGTCAATCTGTAACCTGACCTCTCGAAGTGCCCAAAATGGACAGTTACAGCGTTTTCTGTTTAGCAAAGGTGAGCTATATTTGAATCATCTTAGTCGCTCTGCGGCTATAGGTGAGATAGCTGGTCTCCGAAAACAAACAGCATCTAGTCTTATGCCGTATGGCATTACTTAACCCCAAGCCGGGGGCTTCTCCCGGTTTTCGGGTGTTGCCCCTGTTTTTTTACATAGGAGCAACACCATGCACATCATCACTTTCATTGTAGTTCTGCTTGCATCTCTGGGCGCACTGTACGTAGGCGCGAAGGCATTTGCTTTTTCCTTCATCGTTCTCGCTAAAGTGTTCCAGCGTATCGGTTTGTTCCTTTGGAACAAATTCGCAGTTCCTGCAATGCGGTCTGTACAGGCCGTCATCAAAGAACGTGCTGCCAAGGCTGAACAAGCCAAAGCAGTCGTTGAACCTGAGGTAACTCAAGTTCAAGAAGTCGCTAAACAAGAACCTGACTGGGATTATCTCGAAATCCCGACTTACCTTCGTAAGGGCAAGGAACTTGTTTGGTAATAACTGTCGCTGAGTAATCTTCGACACTTTCAAACCCATCGGGGCAACCATACCCCGACGGGGATGTTGCCCCTTTTTGCTTAGGAGCAACATCATGGAAATCGCTATCATCGCTTTGTGTATCCCTACTGGTTGGGCAATCTCTCGTCCTTTCGTGAGAATCGCTGAATCGTTCGGTTACTGCTGATAGTCAACGCAAAGGGAGGGGGCAACCCCTCTCTTTCTGGTCAAGCCTCTGTGGCTTGTCCTCAAAGTCTTCTGGTGTCAGTTGGCTTTGACGACAAGCTACAGGGGGAATGTCGAATGCAACAGAATCTTCATGTTTACGACGATCACGCAGGCATCATCTATCTGGCTGATGGACGCGAGGTGAAATTTGATCCGAAACTGTATTCCAGCTCCTACCAGGCGCACAGTGAAGCAGTGAAGTGGGCCAAAGAAACCGGGGTCATTGGTCAAAACGACGATGTGGTGATGTTCGTCCATTGAGGGAGTGGCCTCCAGGAGAGGCTACTCTCCTCGCTCCTTAAAAGTCTTCTTACTCATGGTGAATACCATCAGTAAGCAGATTTTGTTCTCTTCGGAGAGCGAAAAGTGCGATAGCTGGTCGCCAAAAACAAACAGCAAATTAACGTTAATTTACTAGCCCAACCGGGCGCATCCGCCCGGTTCGGGACGTGGTGCGCCTGTCACAATAGGAGCGCACCTATGTCTCAATACTCTCAATTCTCAGTAAGCAAGGTTTTCGGTATGCCCAGCATTCCGGAGAAGGTAACGGCCATCGGCTACGCTGACGGTTCAAACCCTTTCATCCCTGCCACTGATACCAACTACGTTTTCCGCAAAGAGTTTCTGCGAGAGGTCTTGGCCTATCTCAAAGAGCCTGGCGGTGACGCATTGTTCGTAACCGGCCCTACCGGGTCTGGCAAAACCTCAGGTATCACCGAGATCGCTGGTCGTCTCAACTGGCCTGTTCAGCAAATCACTGCCCACGGGCGGATGGAGCTGACAGATCTGATTGGACATCACGCTCTGGTCGCGGAAAAGCCTGGTCAACCACCTGTCATGAAGTTCATGTATGGACCTCTGGCAGTCGCTATGCGTGAAGGTCATCTGCTCCTCATCAACGAGGTGGATTTGGCCGACCCTGCCGAGCTGGCTGGTCTCAACGATGTCCTTGAAGGGCGTCCCCTTGTGATCGCTCAGAATGGCGGGGAAATCATCAAGCCGCACCCGATGTTTCGTGTGGTCGTTACTGGTAACTCTACGGGGTCCGGTGATGCTTCTGGTTTGTACCAGGGGGTGATGATGCAGAACCTCGCAGCTATGGATCGCTATCGTTTCACCAAAGTAGGGTATGCGGATGAGGAAGCTGAACTCAGCATTCTTGGCCGTGTTACTCCGAAACTTCCGGAAAATGTGCGGAAGGGAATGGTTCGGATTGCTAATCAGGTCCGCAAACTGTTTCTTGGCGAAAACGGTGAAGATGGTCAGATCAGCGTCACCATGTCCACTCGGACGTTGGTGCGTTGGGCGAAACTGTCTCTAGCGTTCCGTGGTGCCCCAAATGCTCTTGAATACGCCCTGGATCAAGCTCTGCTTATCCGTGCGGCCAAAGAGGAGCGTGAAGCCATCCTGCGTGTTGCGAAGGATGTGTTCGGGGACCAATGGCGCTAAGGGGTGACGCATGAAGAAAAATGACTGTTTGTGCCGTCGTTACACTGCTAAAGAGTGGGGCAATGACGAAACCACAATAGAAGTCTTCATTGGCTACAAGTTGCTCCGGGAGCCCAGCTCCTCGGAGCCAGGCCAATTCACGATGGTCGAGCTACGCCGAACCGTCACTGATGGGAAAGCTGAAAATTGGTCTGAGACAAAGCTCGAAGGACCTTTTGAAGCTAACGGCCCAGACACGATCCCAATGTCCTACAAGGACAAAGAAAGCCAGTATGTGTCACAGTTTCTCAGCCAGGGGTACACCTTTCTGGATGAGGTGCTGGTAAACGCAGAGACACAGACGGTGCTGGAAGGGGGGAATGTTTCAGCCGGACAAACAGCCAGCTTGGGATCTCTCAACTGGCTGTTATCTCCGCCCTCTGAGTTACCTCCAGGTGACATAAACCTCTTCAAAGGTTTTGTTGCTGGGGTTTTTGCCAAAGGAGCCGGTTTAATCGGCTTTGAGGTTGCTCGGAGCGAAGGCTCAAATGACTTGCTACCCAGTGTGCTGATGCGTACTGACAGCGGTTATGAGCTTGGGGTTAGCACTGGACTAGGCGAAAACACTATCCATCCAGCTACGCTGGAAGGCGCTGGTGAACTCCGCCCGGAACATGGTCACAAACCCCTGCTGATGTTGGTTTACCTGCAACAGCGTTTCGCGGATGACTTTTCAAACGTAGAGAAGCCGCTGGTGGCATTCTGTGATGAACAGGGTGATACCTTCGACTACGAGCGTTTTGATTCACTAAAACCCCTCATTGAACGGTTTGGTTTCAGCTACGACGAAGTAAGAGCAGATGCAGAAAGGCTTGGCCTTGTATCTGAGCTGATTCGCCTGGCAGAGATCGACGCCGAACAAGAGGATCACTTTTTTTAACCCTTACGGGGGCTTGCTCCCCGAAAGGGGCGTTGGCCCTCTCCAAATAACTTGGAGGTCATGATGTCTAAAGGCGTCAACAAAGTAATTCTGGTCGGTAATCTCGGTTCTGACCCGGAAATTCGCTACATGCCAAGCGGAACTGCCGTTGCCAACTTCAACGTTGCAACAACGGATACGTGGCGCGATAAGCAGTCTGGCGAGCAAAGAGAGCATACTGAGTGGCACCGTATTGTGCTTAAAGGTCGTTTGGCAGAAGTCGCTGGTGAGTACCTGAAAAAGGGCTCCCAAGTCTATCTCGAAGGGAGCAACCGCACCCGGAAGTGGACTGACAGCCAACAAATCGAGCGCTACACCACCGAAGTACACTGCGTTGAAATGCAGATGCTTGGTGGTCGTGGAAATGCACCTCAGGACAACTCTCAACGTGCAGCGCCCCAAAAAGGGCAACGTACAGGAGCCGGTACGCAATCTGCTCCTGTGCAGCAATCAGCACCGCAAGGTGGTATGGGCGGAGGCTATGGTCCCGCTCCTGATGGCTGGGATGATGACATCCCGTTCATGCGGCTGCACCACTTGGCTGGCGGGTAACACCGCCAACTCTTACTAAACCCCACGGGGGCACTCATGCCCCGAGGGGGTCATGGTGTCCTCAAACCGTTCATTCGTGAATTGGAGAAACACCATGTCTGATAACAAATCTCTTGTAACCCGTATCGCAAGCCGGTTTGGCGTGGACACCCGAAAGTTCTATGAAACTTTGAAGGCGACCGCATTCAAGCAGCGAGATGGAAGTGCCCCGACCGATGAGCAGATGATGACGCTCCTGATCGTGGCTGAACAGTACGGTTTGAACCCTTTCACTCGGGAAATCTATGCGTTTCCTGACAAGCAAAATGGGATCATTCCGGTAGTAGGTGTTGATGGTTGGAGCCGCATCATCAACGAGCATCCCCAGTATGATGGCGTCGAGTTCGTGTATTCGGACAAGATGGTCAGAATGCAGGGGGCGAAAGTTGACTGCCCTGAGTGGATTGAATGCGTGATTTACCGTAAGGACAGATCTCGCCCTATCCGCATCAAGGAGTTCATTGATGAGGTGTACCGTGAACCGTTTCAGGGTCAAGGTCGCAATGGTGCTTACACTGTTGATGGCCCCTGGCAAACGCACACCAAGCGTCAACTCCGGCACAAGTCGCTGATCCAGTGTTCTCGTGTCGCATTTGGTTTCTCTGGTATTTATGACCAGGATGAAGCTGAACGCATCCGTGAAATGGAGCAGGCATCGGCCATTAACCCGGCTATTGCCAATCTCCCTTCACCATCTCAAGTTCAAAGCCAAGAGCCTTTGGCTATTGAGCACAAAGAGCTTGACCCGATCCTAACCAAACTCGCAAATCGCGCCATTGCTGAAAACGCATGGTCTGCGGCGCATGAGTATGTGAAGGGACGGTATGAAGGTTCGGAACTGCAATATGCGACTCAATTCCTTCGTGACAAGGAGATGGATCAAATGGAGCCTCCGAAACCTGACTACCAGGAAGCGCACGAGCAAGAGTCCGCCGCTGGTGGTTCTGCAAATGCTGAACCTGGTGCCGAAGAAATGCCGCCTTTGAGTGACGAGGACATGATCCCTGTTACAGAAGAGGAGGGCGCGGAAGGCAGTTACTACTAACCCCAACGGGGGGGACTCCCCCGCTGGGGGAGATCTCCCTCCTAACCATTGGAGAGAGGTCCATGAAAATAGTCAACCTATCGCAACGAGAGGAAGATTGGCTTGATTGGCGGCGTCAAGGTGTAACAGCCACTGACGCCGCTATCCTGCTCAATCGGTCTCCGTACAAAACACGATGGAGACTGTGGGCCGAGAAGACTGGGTATGCGCGTGAAGTCGATCTGAGTCTTAATCCGCTGGTTCGCCGGGGGATAGAAAACGAAGATGCTGCAAGACGCGCTTTCGAGGAGAAGTATGATGACATGCTGCTCCCCGCCTGTGTCGAATCGGTTCAATACCCGCTCATGAGGGCCTCCCTGGATGGCCTGAGAGATAACGGGGAGCCCGTCGAGCTGAAAAGCCCGAGTGCGACTGTCTGGGAAGATGTTTGTGCTGAGAAAGCAAACAGCAAGGCATACCAGCTTTATTACCCGCAGGTGCAACACCAGCTCCTGGTAACGGGGGCCAAGCAAGGCTGGTTAGTCTTCTACTTTGAAGGTCAGATTCAGGAGTTTCCAATACTCCGAGACGAAGCCATGATTCAAGAAATCTTGGCCGAGGCTAAAAAGTTCTGGCAACAGGTAGTAGACAAGAAGGAGCCCGACAAAGATCCAGAGAGAGACCTGTACATACCGCAAGGTGAAGAGGTCAACCGTTGGATTGCTGCTGCTGAGGAATACCGCCTCTATGATGCTGAGATTCAGGAGCTGAAACAGCGACTGTCTGAGCTTCAAGAAAGGCAAAAGCCTCATCTCGACACCATGAAGTCCCTCATGGGGGAATACTTCCATGCCGACTACTGCGGTGTGATGGTAACGAGATACAAAGCGGCTGGCCGGGTAGACTACAAAAAGCTGTTGGCTGATAAGGCGTCAGGCGTGAAGCCTGAGGATGTTGACCAGTACAGAGAGAAGTCATCAGAGCGGTGCCGTGTAACGGTTACTGGCTCTGTGAAGCCACGGTACATTGTTGATGAGGACGTGCTTGCTCCTCTTGATGATTTGCCGGAAGAAGTAGAGACGTTCTACTGGTGAGTGGGGGATTTTCCCCCGCTTTCCCTTGGGGATTCTGGGAGTCTCCAACGGAAAGCAAGATTTTGTTCTCTTCGGAGAGCGAAAAGTGCGATAGCTGGTCGCCAAAAACAAACAGCAAATTAACGTTAATTTACTAGCCCAACCGGGCGCATCCGCCCGGTTCGGGACGTGGTGCGCCCCCAACTTTTTGGAGTGCATCATGACTAAAGTGAACCATCTACAAAGCCTCTGTGTTATCCACGTAGACTTTGACATCTGGAGTGGACAAACCCGTTTGTCTGCATCTGATCTCAAGCTGGGCGAGGGTGGTGAAATTCCACCTGAGAAAGTAGCTCAACTGGGAAGTAAGAAGATCTGTGATCCGGCTAAGCTGAAAGGCTTTCATCGCCTGAAAACAGAAACTCGTCGCCTCCTGCTGAAATTCGGTATGCCGTTCATGAACGGATTTGCCGTACCCGTCAGCAAGACCGATGAAATCTGTAACAAGCTGAATGACATAAACTTTCAGTTTAACCAACTGAAACAGGATTTCATCAAAGGTTACAACAAAGCCGTGGATGAATGGTGTCAGGAGAACCCTGAGTATGAACGAGCTATCCGTGCCGGAGCCCTTCCAAAGGAAACGGTCGAGGAGCGGATTGGCTTTGAGTACCAGGTGTTCATGATCCAGCCTGTGAACGAAGATGAGGCCAACGCCAAACGCCTTAACCGCAAGGTTGAGCGCTTGGGTGACGATCTCATCTCCGAAGTGGTTCAGGAAGCGAATAAGTTCTATATGGAACGTTTGGCCGGTCGAGACCAATGTGCGGTCACTACTCGGCAGACACTCCGTAACATCCGCGACAAGGTGGATGGGCTTAGCTTCCTGAACAGCGCTTTTAACCCTCTGGTCAAGCTGCTCGACCAAACCCTCCGGGGATACGAGCAACATGCCGATGGCCGAAACATCGTTGCGCCTTTCTTTTATCAGGTCGTGGCCGCAGTGCTGATCATGAGCGAGAGGGACCGCATCGAGCAGTATGCCAATGGCTCGATTACTGTAGAGGGCATGGCTAATGACATTGGCGGTTCGGGAGCCCAGATGGGGGACCGTTCTAAAGATGAAAAGGCCGAACAGAAAAGCGATAAAGCCGGTGAGCTTATCCCTGCAACAGAGGGTGGCGAAACCAAGCAGCAACAGGTAGGTGGTACTGAATCTGTTCAATCAGAACAGACTAACAGCGGTGGTAACGCTGTTGACCTGGATGAAGACATCGACAACTTCTTCAAGAGTTTTGCAGAACGAGGCGAGGGTGAATCGGAAGATGAATCCAATGCCGGTGATGTGGTTCGAGAAGAGCGCGTTGATGTTGAGGATGAGCCGGTTTTGCCTGAGGAAACTCCGGTAGAGCAAGAGCCTGTCCAAGAGGAGCCGACAGAGGAGCCTCTCAACCAGGAGCTGCCTAAAACTGACGACGATGGCGACTATTTCTTCTAATAGTCACTTCAACTAAACCGACCCGGAGGGGATAGCCATTCCCTCCAGGGGTGGACTATCTCCTTCCCTACCAGGAGAAAAGATATGTCCAAAAAACGCACCATTTACAGCGCTCTACCAATCGTGGCCGCAGCCTATGGTGAAAAACTCGGTGTCAAAGTCGCCATCGGTAACGATGACGCATACACCGATGGTAAGACCATCGTGGTTCCGAATATCCCCGACGACTATCCTCACATGGATGCTGTCTGGGGGTATTTGGCCCATGAAGCAGCCCATGTCCGGTTTACGGACTTTGGTGTTGAGCGCCGCAGAGGTCTTCATGCTGAGTTGTCCAACGTTTTGGAGGACTGCCGCATAGAACGGGCCATGATGGAACTCTTCCCCGGTACGTCGCAGACCCTGAATGAGGTTGCTCGCTATATGGCTCAAGCTGGTCATTACGAGCACGTCACAGACAAAGAGGCCCCTGCCTCCATTCTGACAGGGTTTTGTTTGTACTGGTTGCAAACCAAGGCTGTAGGGCAATCCGTCCTTCAACCCTATCTCGATTCGGCTACCCCCGTATTCGAGCGCGTGTTCCCTCAGGGTGTTGTTGTTCGGCTGAACGCTTTACTGCGTAAGGCTGTGAACACTAAGTCAACCGCAGAGGTGACATCCTTGGCCGACCAAATCATCAAGATGATCGAGGAGGAAAAGGAGAAAGAAGAGCAAAAGCCCCTGAATGGTCAGGATGGTAACAACCAGCAGAATGCTGGTGGCAACCAACCTCAGAACAGTCAGGGCGG
This sequence comes from Vibrio sp. 1731, assembly GCF_033339955.1. NCBI lineage: Bacteria > Pseudomonadati > Pseudomonadota > Gammaproteobacteria > Vibrionales > Vibrionaceae > Vibrio > Vibrio sp. 1731. The sequence goes on from NZ_JAWOVO010000021.1 coordinate 53,821, forward strand.
AAGTGGTAACGATCAAAACCAAGGGCCTGATGCCAATGGTGGTGATCAGCAAGGTAAAGACCAGAAGCAAGACGATGCTAACGGGAAATCTGATCCGAAAGGACAGGGCGACCAAGGCAAGTCGGATACTGATGGTGGCAGCAAGGCAGGACAAAGCCAGGCTGGTGGCAATTCTGACGCGGCGAAACAAGACGCGGCCAAAATGCTCCAGCAGGTTCTGAATGCCGGTGCCGGTGATTTGCGTGGTGACGCGCATGATGCACTTAAAGCCGAGCTCAACCGGGTGGCTCAAGATAAGGGGGACAGTAGCTATATGACTGTTCGCTCTGCTGTGAACACCCAGGACAACCCTGCTGTTGGCAAAAGCCTGGTAGGGGATGTGAAGAGCACCACTTCAAAGATAAGAACGCAGCTCTACGGATTGGTCCAGGCCAGCCAGCGAGTTGCTCACCGTAACCAACGATCAGGGAAGCGTGTGGATGCTCGGAAACTACATCGTGTAGTGACGGGTGATACCCGCGTATTCCTCAAGCCGGAAGCCAAGAAACGCCCTAATACGGCGGTTCACATCCTGGTTGATATGAGCTCCTCGATGGCCTACAAGGCCGCCAATGGAAAGGAGCGTCAAGACATTGCGCGGGAAGCGTCCTTGGCTATTTCGATGGCTCTGGAAGCAATACCCGGCGTAAACCCGGCAGTCACCTTTTTTGGTGGCAACCGGAACCAGCCAGTGTTCAGTGTCGTGAAGCATGGAGATACGGTTCAGAATCGGGCCGGTCGGTTTGGGTTCAAAGCAACTGGCGGTACGCCTATGGCGGAAGCTATGTGGTATGCAGCTTTTGAACTCACCAAGACCCGTGAAGAGCGAAAAATGTTGATCGTAGTGACTGACGGGCAGCCTCAAAGCGCCCCGGCATGTCGCTCAGTGATTGACCTCTGTGAACGAAGCGATGTTGAGGTGATCGGCATAGGGGTAGAGACTACCGCAGTGTCAGGACTGTTCCAAAAGAACATTGTCATTGATGATGCGGCAGCTCTGCAACGCACACTGTTTAAGTTGATGGAGCGGTCATTGACTGCTTTTGCAGCTTAACAGGAAGTGAAACGACAAACGGCTATCCCTTCGGGGGTGGCCGTTTTTATTTGGAGAGTCTATGAACCAATTCCATTCATCTTTGGATTTGTATCATCGGAACAAAGGTAGAAGGGCTACAGTGCCGGAGACGCCTTTTTTACTGCTTGCTAAGCGCATTCCTCCGATGTACTGGAGACTGTTCCAGGGTGTTACTTTGGATAGTCGTATGGGATACACAGGCAGGCGGCAGTTCCACAGTCTTGGGCAAGCAATCGACTGGGCAAAGTCATCAGTTGGCGATTCCTGGTCAAATAAGCGCTTTCACAAGCCGGTAGGCCTCGATGTATTGCTGGCCTGTACTGCGAGTAAGGTGCCTGAACATCTGGTCGAAGAACTGAAAAGACGGGGCAGTTGATGCGTCTTTGAGCTTTGCACCCGAAAAGGGCAGTTTGAGCGTTCCTGTTCACACAGCTCTCGTGGAACAATCAAAGTGAGGAGGGAATACCCTCCCACTTTCTCAGAGGCCTTCATTGAGGGTTGCTGAGAAAGTGAATTTTGTCCTCTCTGAGGGCGAAACGTGCGATAGCTGGTCGCCAAAAACAAACAGCATTCAACCTCAGCCTAAGGGCGCACTGCGCCTGACAGGCTCTGTGTGCCCAAGTTACTTTAAGGAGCACACATGTCTCATCTGAACAATCTCAAATCCGTAATGATCTCTCTCGCCGCCGAACATAAGCTGCCTGAAATCTACCAGGATGACATCACTACCGATGTGGAGTCTCTGGATCGATTCGATGGTTTACGTCTGGTCTGGCTGTTGCGGTCTTGCGGCAGCGTATTGGTGCCAGCGGAAGTTGGCGTTAATCCGATCTATATCACCCATTGGTTGTGGTCTAACCACGGTCAACAGGTGGTTCCATTCTCTGTGGATACCCGCACGGGGTTGATTGAAAAAATCGACTTCGAGCAAGCTGAAAAGCTGATCATGCAGATGCCTTGCAACCTCTCTTCATTGCAGAACAAGGAATACTTGGTTGACCAGGTAAACCGAGTGTTGCAACGAGGTTGTGAAATGCGTATCTGGGGTATCTTCGAGTCTCCAAGCTCGGTGGAATCCGTTGGTGGTTGGAAAGAGTGGCAGAGCTATTTCAGCTCTACTGGGAATCGACTGATGGCCGATTTCGTTGGTAAAGCCATTCGATTCACCAACCCTCGATAAATCGCCGTTCAACCATTAACCCTAATTAACCCTATGGGGCTCCGATAGCCCTGAGGGGACGGGGCTCCGCAATCGCAATAAGGAGTCCCTATGAAAAACCTATCAGCTTTGGAAGCAGTTCTTGACTACGACAAACCTTCTCGACGTTTTCTTGATGAGCTCAACGAAAACCAGATGAAGGATTTGTCCGGGGAAATCTTCGCCAAGCTCTACTGGAGCAAGCGTAATCCCCAGTGGTACGAGAAAGACACCAATCGGCTGTTTGCACGACTTCGTTGGGTTCAGCGCATCATCAAGAAGCGCTTGAAAACCGGCAAGGTTAAACCTGAACTGACAGAAAATGGTTCAGTGATGGAGCGCTTCAACTTCCCTTATGGTGACACTCTCGATTTCTTCCATCGGTACTTGCGACATCCCAAATGGGAGGTTGTGTATCAAGAATCGGGGTGCAGTGCCTTTTGGAAAAATGAAGCAACGCTTGAGCTATGCACCTACTGCGAAGGTGATGTGGTCATGATGAAGGCTCCTGATGAAGCAACCTTCTTTCGTGATTGCAATCGCCTTAGCTGGTGGTATGCAGATAACGCTTGATCTTAATCCCTAACCAGGGGCGAACCGGCCCCTGATGGGAGCATGGTGCGCCCCATCTATGATGGAGGACGCCATGTTCAAATCATCAGTATGCTCCTACGAAAACAGGGGGCCTTACGGAAACAACAAGTACCGAGGCAACTGCTCGGGCTTTATCGTTAAAGACTTCATTGAGTCTTACATGAGAAAGCCGAACGGGCTGGTGGCAGACCCAAGTGTTGGGGGTGGCTCTAGCATCGACGTTGCCAATGAACTTGGTGTCCGTTTCAAAGGGACAGACTTGCATCAGGGGTTCAACCTGTTGCGGGATGACTTCCTTTCGTTCCTCGGAGAGCCTGCACACCTGATCTGGTGGCACCCTCCTTACTGGGACATGATCCAGTATTCAGGTAAGCAGTGGGGCGAGCCCAACAAATGGGATATGAGCCGCATGAATTTGCCTGAGTTCGTTGAAGCCCTTGAGCTGGCCGTTATGAATATTCATGACGCCTGTGAGCGAGGAGGGCATTACGGAATCCTCATGTTTTGTACCACAGCTAATGTAACTATCCTGTTGCAGTCTTAAACCACTCCTTTATACTGAATAAAAATACAGTATTGGAGGTCCGAGGGTGGAGTTTCTTCTTGCTACACCAGAGTTTGAAATCAGGGGCCATTCCTATGAAGGCTTCCCGATTCTTCTCAAATCCAATCATGATGTGTTTGTCGAAGGAATGGAATTTCTCGTTCATCACTGCTTAAAACGTGGAAGTGTGCAAAGCCGACGTAGTTGGGAAACGTTTGGAAGGGATCTGTGTGATTATTTCGAGTTCATTGAAGCCAATGGGTTTGATTGGAGAGAGCTTGATCACCGAAATCACGAAACCCTGTTAGCCCTGTATCGCGACGTTTCCTTTGATCGATTTAACCTTAACGCCTCCACGGTAAACCGACGACTTCACCTGGTCATCAAGTTTTATCAGTTTGCCCTCAAACAAGGTTGGGTAAGCACGTTGCCGTATGACCTTGAAACGGTGAGAGTCAAACAGACAAAGGGTTTCCTCGCACACACAGACACGTCCGGGGGGTATGCCGTAAAGCCGGATGTGCTGCTGAAAACCACGCCAACCAGGATCAAAGTCCTCAACAAAGAACAAGTGGAAGAGCTGCTCAAAAGTATCAACAACAAAACGCTTCGATTGATCGTTCGCCTGGCCTTGCTGACGGGGTTGCGTAAAGAAGAGCTTCTGACGTTTCCAGTTACTTATGTGTCAGCCCCCCAATCGATCTCGGCTCGAAGTCATGTAGTTGTTGAGCTTAAACCCCAAGAGATGAGCACCAAGGGAGACAAGCCACGGACGATCCATGTGCCGATATCATTGATGGCGGATCTCTGGGACTACGTGATTCACGAACGTCATGAAACGATCCGAAAGCACGGCACAGACCCCAAAACCCTCTTTGTGACCGCCAAGGGCAAGTCCTGGAGCATTCCAACCTCGCTCAACAATCAACTGAACCGATTGAAGCTGTCGTTCGCCTGCCATCCCCACATCCTGCGTCATACCTACGCGACGCACACCCTGAAATCGTTGTTGTCCCGAAAGAGCACGACTTTCAATCCCTTGATCTATGTCCGAGATCGCCTCGGCCACAGCAGCATTACAACGACCGAAAAATACCTGCATTTCCTCGACGACATTGAAGACGACCTGCGCACCAGTTATCAGGAAGAAATTGAGGAAACCGCGAAGGAGGCGGCCTGCGCATGAAAAAAGATTTCACGCTAGACGGTGATGATATTGGGGTTAAGGCGGTTGACGAGACGGCGAACAACGCGAAGACCGAAACCATCGAACCATCGCCGCTCTCAAAGCCAGAGAACGCGGTCGTTGCCTTTCCCGAAAACACAACAAACACGAGAAACGCGGACTTCGGGCCATTTTACGGTCAGGGCTTTGACGACATCACTGCCGCTTGTCAGTGCACCCTCGAAAAGTTGATCACAGAGAGCGCCAATACCAACGGAAAGTCTCTCAGCTTGACCACAATTGTGGGTTATTGGAACGTTGGCTTTCGTTTTTTTGCGCCCTTCCTGTCGTTGCTCCACGCCGCTAGTGGTGAACGCCTGACCATGGCGGATCTCAACGCCGAAACGATCAAGCGATTTATTCAGCACCTGAGAAACGAGCCCATCGAATACGGCTCGCAAAAGGGTCACTTTACCAAAACCAAATCTTTGCTTGTGGCATCTCATCGGTTCGGGTTCTGGCCGGAAGTAGATATGAAAACGGTTTGGCCTGCCAATCCGTTTCCGAATTCCAACAAACGACGTAAGGGCCAGAAGGCGCTCAGCAAAAATGAAAAGCGGTTTTTGATCAAAGCGCTGCGCACAGAGATGGAGCGGATTGTGGCACACTCTGAGCCGCTGAACAGCTACGATTTGACCGTTTGCGTGGTGTCCATCGCCCTGTCCACTGGAATGAATCCGGCACCCATCCTGGAACTCACCACGGACTGCGTGCAGCCTCACCCGCTCAAATCCAACCTGCGGCTGCTTGTGAGCTTTAAACGTCGCGGCAACGCCACGCACGTGGTTGCCCTGAGAAAGTCTGAGGAAGTATCGGAAATGGCCAGTGTCCACCTATATGCCGCTGATGCCATTGATCTGATCGTTACGAGGAATGCCTCTATACGCGCCCAGCTGGGTGATCGGGGGCGACTGCTGGTCTACGAGCCAGTGCGGGGCAAGCACGCGGGCAAACCATGTCGACTCACTGCCAGCCATTTGCACTACATCATCAAGCTACTTGTCGACCAACACCAGCTTCAAACGGACGATGGGAAGCCGCTCATGTTGAACGTCACTCGGTTGCGTCAGACGCTCCTGAATCGCGTGTGGGAGATGTCCGGCCAAGATCCGTTGATCACGGCCAGAACGGGACGACACACCGTTCAGACCGGCAATGCCCACTACTGGGAAGCACCACCAGAAGCGGAAACCAATATGCGTTTTTTAGGCGAGGCGCGTGTTCAAGAGCTTCTTAGCAAGCCGAATATCATCGCCAGTGATCGGACGCCCGTTGCGTCATGCCAGGATGTCCGCCGAGGGCACCGATCCCCGAAAAACGGCGAGCCCTGTCAGGACTATCTGGGCTGTTTCCGGTGCAAGAGCTTTGTGGTGACCGGCGATGACCTGTATCGACTGTTCAGCTTCTACTGGGCCGCCCTGCGCAACTACGACACCTTTGGGGGCAAGCGCTGGACGAAATACCTAAAGCAAGTCATCCGTTTGATCGATGAGGAGATCGCCCCTCGCTTTGACGCGAACCTGGTGGCGGAGCAACGGGAAAAGGCCAAAAACCAACCTCACCCCTTCTGGCGAGACCTCAGCATGGCGAGGATGGCGATATGATCGAGACCTCCGGCGCAGAGGTGCTGGCCAACCGCGAGTGGCTGTTGAAGGCGTTACCCAGCGGTGAGGGACTGCACGGTATCATCACCACAGATCGGGCCGACGGGTTGCTGTACGTACTCTCACGATACGAAGATCCGGAGTGGTGGTTGCCGAAATCGAAGAGCACGGCAAACCGGAATGACGCTGATCGAAAATTGAACTTTGCTCGGATCACCGGGGAGCAGCTGCGATTCGAGGCCAAAATTATCCTGGCACGGTCAATCTGGCGAGAGCGCGAGCTGAGCAATGGCACTATTAAAGTGTTGTTCGGCGATTTGGTGTGTTGGTTGAACTGGTTACACGAGCAGGGGATTAGCACTCAGGAGAAGGTGACGCCTCTGGTAGCCGCCCGCTATGTGGAATTCGTCCACCGCCTTACTTCTGCAAAAAGACCCTTCAATCCACTTGCCAGTCAGACGAAGGCGCATAAGTTCTTTGCTGTTGAGCGATGCTGGCAACTCCTTCGGGATACCCCAAGCGCGTTTGGTCACCCCTGGCCAGAAAGCTCGGCCGTCTCCCTGGCCGGGCACAAACAATCAACCAAAGCCAAGACTAAGATCATTCCAGATAACATTCTTAGGCACCTGTTCCAGCACGCCGAATCCCTGCTCGGTCAAGCTGACACCTTGCTGGCACATCGGGATGCGTTGGCTGACTTCAAACCTTGTTCTGAAAAGCGAACGACACAAGCCAGTGAAATGTCTCGCTACCTGAAAAGCCGCGGTTGGGATTCAGGGCTCGGCGCATTGAACAGCACACTCCTCGACCTGCGTGATGGATGCTTTGTCATCATTCTGGCGACGACTGGCATTCGAGCCCATGAGCTCGGCAACATCCGGCGGGATCAGTGGCACAGTGAAGTTCGAGATGGCGAACGGTTCTACTTCCTCGGCTCACGCTCGGACAAAACTTACGCGGGCGAAACCTCATGGCTTTGTCCAGAGATTGCGATTCGGGCTGTAAAGGTCGTGGAGAGGCTTTCAGAGCCCTTGCAGACGGAGCTTGAGCAGGCTCTGAGAGCCGCAGAAGCGTCCGGAGACTTGAAGGAGGTGACCCGACTTCGGCAGTGCTCTGGCTGCATCGGGCTAACGAACGGTGGGGGCAAGAGAAATTGTATCACTGTGCTTAGCGGCCCAACGTTGAACAAAAGACTCAGGATGTTTGCAAAGAACCTCGGGACGGACTGGAAGCTTGCGTCTCACCAATTTCGTCGCACCTTTGCCAACTATGTCGTCCATCACAAACTGGGCGATCTGCGGTATTTAAGGGATCACTTCAAGCACTGGAGCCTCGATATGACCATCCTGTATGCAATGAACGAGACGCAGGATCTGGAGCTCTACGACGAAATCTACGCTGCCTTTGACGGCAAGCGCCAGGCCATTGTCGGTCACTGGTTGGAGCCTGATACGCCGCTTTCAGGTGGCATGGCCGGTCATATTCGCCAAATGCGAAACCGCTCGGAAGAAGTGCGTACCTACAAAGATCGAAAAGAGATGATTGAGGCCATCAGCGAACTGGTTTACCTGCGGTCCACTGGCATTGCCTGGTGTACCAATGATACCGGCGTGGACTGTGCGGGTGGCCAATGCGAAGGCTGTGAGCACGGCTGTATTGACGATACCCACAAGCCGTTCTGGGAAGGGCTGTACTTACAACAGATTGAGCTTCGGCAGATCGATGACCTGGACGACTCGGGATCAAAGACGGTCGAGCGCACCATGGAACGCTGCGAGAGGGTGTTGACCGATCTCGGTGTAGACATTAATCGCCTCAAGGAGCAAGTGATCGATGTCGAAGCCATCTGAATCAGACACTCACAAGCGTATTCGGCTGGCCATTGTTCGATTGGAAAAAGGCCAGCCCAAGGTCGTTGAGAAGGGCAGGAAAGTCTCGGTGGCCGCTGTTGCCGAAGAGGCCGGAGTCAGTCGTGCCTTGATCCACAAAGACTACCCAGACATGCTGGAGCGCATCCGGGGCAATTCCAACAAGGCGATCCAGAGACAGCGTGACGAGAAGCACGAGAAACTCAAGGAAGAGCGTTTCAAGAATCGTCAGTTACGGGAAAAAATCGTAGATTTGACCGAGCAGCGCAACGAACTTGCTTCAAAAAACGCGACTCTTGAGCTCGAAAACCGCCGACTCTCGGCAATCTTGGACAGTAAAAACGTTACAGTTTTTAGGGGGAAATCGGGTGAGTAGTGTTATATGGCTTTTGGCCGGAACCTTTTTCTTCCACTTTGTAAACAAAAGCGAACATTCGCCGCACCCCCAATTCCAGGCTTTACGCCCCTTAAACGGGTAAGCAATGCCCCATCAAGAACTTGGCAAACGATCAAAAGGGCTGACGGTTCCAGCACGTCGATCGCCAATGACATGCGTGTAGATTTCTGTCGTTCGAATGTCGCTATGCCCAAGAATTTCCTGAACCGTCCTGATATCGCTCCCCGATCTCAATAACTCTGTCGCAAAGGCATGCCGAAAGGTATGAGCCGTCACACGCTTGGTGATTCCCGTGGCCAGAACGGCCTGCCTCAATCGCCGCGAGTACGATGAATGATGAAGATGGTGGCGGCACACATAACCAGCGATGGGATGAACGCATCTTGTTACGGATGGGAACAGGTACTGCCAACCAAAGTCCTTCATGGCCGGTCCATACTTCTTGTGAAGTGAGGCCGGCACTGACGTAAGCCCGAATCCATCGGCCAGATCGGACTCATGTACAGCCCTGACATGGGCGAATTGTCGCTCCATGTTTTCTCTTAGATTGCCTGGAATCAGTGTGTATCGATCTTTTCGTCCCTTACCGTTGAATACGAGCAAACTGCGGCTTTTTAGGTCGATGTCTTTCACGCGAAGCGAAAGAGCTTCGTTGATTCTCAAACCGCATCCATAAAGAAGCGCAGTGATGAGCCAATACTCTGCATCCATGTTTTGAAGAATAGAAGCAACTTCATCGGGACTCAGAACGGTTGGCATGCGTCGAGGCGTTTTCGTCATCTTGTACTGTAGGTTTTCAATCTCCCGCTTCAGCACATGCTTGTAGACAAAAATAATCGCGCATAGCGCCTGATTTTGAGTGCCCGGACTGACTCCCCGATTGACGGCGAGGTGATTCAGGAAACGCTCAATTTCGTGATTACCCATGACTTTTGGGTGCTTCTTGTCATTGAAAAGGATGAACTGACGAACCCAGTAAAGATAGGACTTCTCGGTTCGGTAGCTGTACTGCTTTGTCCTAATTTCTGTGCGGACCGATTGTAGAAACGGTGATTTCGACACGCTCGCCCTCCGTGGCTGAATGCTGTATGTACGTACAGTTATAATAAAAAACACCCAAAAACACCAAAATTCTTGCGGCTTAATTTGCACGGCCCTGCTCGCTTTTCACAATGCATCTCTGTAGGTATCTGTTTCAGCATGGGAAAAATTCGACCCACTGGATTTAACGTGCAAAAACGTGTATAAATATCCCACGTGCACACTTTTCACAGAACCAAAAGCTCAAAAGCCCCCTGAGATGGAGGGGTAATGATCTGAAAAATCGAGGTTATTCAGGTTGTGAAGCAGTATTGGACTGGGTGATGGTGTTGCGGTTTAATAAGAAAGCAAACTAATAAGCTGTTAGAGGCCACTCAACTATGAGTTTCATCATGAAGTATATTATTCTATTCCTTCTCTTGATTCCTTCTATTGTATTTGCAAACAACGAAGGCACTAAAGAACTTAAATTAAAAAAGTTAAGTGATAACGTTTATCAACATATTTCATATAAGAGGGTTGAGCCATGGGGTTTAATTGGAGCCTCAGGCTTAGTTGTTATTAATGGCACTGAAGCACATATGATTGATACACCTTGGACAACCCAAGGAACAAAACAACTAATTGAATGGATTGAGGCTAAAGGTCTAACTATAAAAAGTGCAGTAGTTACGCATTTTCATGAGGATGCTAGTGGTGATATACCACTTTTAAATGATTTGAAAATAAAAACGTATGCAACATCACTAACTAATAAGCTTCTTAAATTAAACCAAAAAGAAGTGTCTAGTGATGAAATATCAAGTAATACCTTTGAATTTATTGATGGTGTTGCTAGTGTATTTTATCCCGGAGCGGGGCATACAGAGGATAATATTGTTGTTTGGCTACCTAATGAAAAGATATTGTTTGGAGGTTGTTTTGTAAAAAGCCTTAAGAATAAAAATTTAGGTTATACAGGCGACGCAAATATTAGTGAATGGCCAAACTCTATGCAAAAAGTCATTAATCGTTATCCTGATGCCAAATTAGTTGTTCCAGGACATGGTGAAGTCGGAGATGTTAGCTTACTGAAGCATACTCAAGCATTAGCTTTGTCTGCAGCGGCCTCTAACAAGAAAATCAACAAGGACTAAAAACAGTGGGCTGTTCGCTCCGCTCCATTTTAGCCCACTATTTTTAGCCTGTTATTTAGGCGTTAACCTCTGAGGAAGAATTGTGAAACTATCACTAATGGTAGCTATATCGAAGAATGGAGTTATCGGGAATGGCCCTGATATTCCATGGAGTGCCAAAGGTGAACAGCTCCTGTTTAAAGCTATTACCTATAACCAATGGCTGTTGGTTGGACGCAAGACTTTTGAATCAATGGGAGCATTACCCAACCGAAAGTATGCGGTCGTAACACGTTCAAGTTTTACATCTGACAATGAGAACGTATTGATCTTTCCATCAATTAAAGATGCTTTAACCAACCTAAAGAAAATAACGGATCATGTCATTGTTTCAGGTGGTGGGGAGATATACAAAAGCCTGATCGATCAAGTAGATACACTACATATATCTACAATAGACATCGAGCCGGAAGGTGATGTTTACTTTCCTGAAATCCCCAGCAATTTTAGGCCAGTTTTTACCCAAGACTTCGCCTCTAACATAAATTATAGTTACCAAATCTGGCAAAAGGGTTAACAAGTGGCAGCAACGGATTCGCAAACCTGTCACGCCTTTTGTACCAAAAGCCGCGCCAGGTTTGCGATCCGCTGTGCCAGGCGTTAGCCTTATTTGAATACTTCACACTCTGATATAAGATGTAAGCCAATCAAAATGATGAGGTTATTACATGAAGCTTTTACTGGTATTTTCGCTTTTAATACCGTCTATGGTGTTTGCAAATAGTTCAAAGTTTCAACAGGTTGAACAAGATGCTAAGGTAATTGAAGCATCTCTTTCTGCGCATATAGGGATTTCTGTTCTTGATACTCAAACTGGAGAGTCTTGGGATTACAATGGCAATCAGCGTTTTCCTTTAACAAGTACTTTTAAAACAATAGCTTGTGCTAAATTATTATATGATGCTGAGCAAGGGGAAATAAATCCTAAGAGTACAGTTGAGATCAAAAAAGCAGATCTTGTGACCTATTCTCCCGTAATAGAAAAGCAAGTAGGACAAGCAATAACACTCGATGATGCGTGTTTCGCAACTATGACGACAAGTGATAATGCAGCAGCAAATATCATCCTAAATGCCCTAGGAGGTCCTGAAAGTGTGACGGATTTTCTAAGACAAATCGGAGATAAAGAAACCCGTCTAGACCGTATTGAACCTGAATTAAATGAAGGCAAGCTTGGTGATTTGAGGGATACGACAACTCCTAATGCAATAGTGAATACTTTAAATGAATTATTATTTGGTTCCACATTGTCTCAAGATGGCCAGAAAAAATTAGAGTATTGGATGGTGAATAATCAAGTCACTGGTAATTTATTGAGGTCAGTATTGCCAGAGGGATGGAATATTGCGGATCGTTCAGGTGCTGGCGGATTTGGTGCTCGGAGTATTACAGCCGTTGTTTGGAGTGAAGCTCAATCCCCAATCATAGTTAGTATCTATCTAGCGCAAACAGAGGCTTCAATAGCAGATCGAAATGATGCAATTGTTAAAATTGGTCGTTCAATTTTTGAAATTTATTCATCACAATCGCGTTGATAAGGCTAACAAAGCATTTAAGAGGGACAGCCAACGCGTGGCATTTTTATTATGCGTTGGTTTTTGTGGTTACGGTGTTATGCGGTAAGTTGGTAGTAGCGTTGGCTGCCCCTTAATGCGGCGTTATTCCGAAATCTGAATGTCCGCTTTGCGACCCTTACGAACGCGTTTAAGCTCTCGTAGAATTTTCCCCCTGCCGAGTATGAACAGCCACCTATAAGTTGTTTGGCAACCTCCTGCCGTTCCCGCAACATTCAACGCGATTCCTGAATCTTGAAAGGTTACAATGAGCTCAAAATTACTCGGAAAACACCAAAAAGTGTCACTTTATTGATTTCTCGTAAAAACAGGCACTTGAGAAAATGTTACATGTTACTGGAGTACTAAACAGATGGGAAACCTGAGGCGCGATGGGGATTATTTCAACCTGTCCAGCCTTGTGGAACGTATCGCACCTGGGAAGCTGGTGGATGAGATCATCAAAACACAGCACAACTGTGTGAGTGACCGAACTCAGTATTCCGGGAAGCTGGTGCGTATCGCCCATGAAAAGCTGTTGGTGTTTCGTCGTAACGACGTTGCCTCATCGCTCTGTCTTCTTGCTGCCGTACACCGTCGAGCAACCAATATGGTTTCGACTACGTGGAAAGCTGCAATACGCCGAACCCTACAGGGGAAAACGTTGAAGCTGGAGCAGATTTACAAAGAGATTGAACCCTACGCAAAGCATCGAGAGAACAACCACTGGCAAGCAAAGGTCAGGCAAGTTCTTCAAGATGCCAGGTTCTTTATTCGCATCGAGGTAGGTGTCTATGCACTTGCTGAGTAGCCCAACCGGGGCGTGACATCCCGGAGGGGATTGGTCGCGCTCATCAACAACAAAGGAGCGTGACCATGAACGTACAACTTCAAGCCAGCAACAATGTGCTGTTGGCGCAAATCGAAAGCAAAGGCCTCACTGTTGAAACGCATTGTCGCAGTGGCTTTTGTGGCATGTGCCGGGTTCGTCTACTCGAAGGTCAAGTGGCCTATGACGAGACGCCCATCGCATTTGTCAAAGAAGGGGAAGTGTTGGTTTGCTGCGCTAAAGCAAAAACCGATGTGACCTTGGAAATTTAACCCATCCGGAGGAGCCTTTCCTGCGGGTGGGGCTCCTCTATCCATTACGAGGAGAAACACTATGTCTATCAATACCAAAGTTGAACAAATCGCATACGGTCATGCTACCGCTCTAGTGCTCAGTGAACTGGGCCAACAAGAGAATTGGTGCAAGGCTTATGAGTATTTGTCTGAGTGTGTCGAACGGGGAGACGAGCCTGAGGATCTGGTCGTTTGGCAACCGTTTGAGCACTGGGAATGGAAAGACATTCTGGAGCAAATCGAGAGCGAAGCCGAGTCTCTGCTTTCGACTATTAAGTCCGTTTTAGGCTTGGCCCACAAAGGCATCATTCAGTCAGCAATTGACTGCTCTCTGGATTCGGACATGACCCAGCTTGACCTGATTGGAATGGTCGAGCTCGGAAGTGAAATCGAAGATGGGGAGTGTGCTGGAGGTGGCTATGCAGCTTAACCGATACACGGCCAGGGAGTCTGACAAAAGTCGGATACTTCGGACCATCGGCTGGTGCAAGCGCAATCACCTTACACTTGCCGGTCTTCCATACGAGGACAATCTTGCAGGAAGTGACGGGATCAGCATAGAGATCATCACTCCTCCTGGTATGTCGCGGGAAATGTTGGAGCAAGCCGTCAGAGAGGGGTATTCAGAGCGAGATGTCGTAAGGCATCGCATTCTGGAGTGCCCTGTCGGTTGGTTCATGGAAGCTGATGGCAAGGCATTTGATCATGAAGTGTTCCACGATTACGTGGTGGCTCATGGTTATGGCGAACCTTCCAGCGAAGCCTATGAGCTGGCGGAGCGGTGGTTCTGGCAGGGCAACGATTATGCGTTGATAGCTGCGGAAATAGTTGCTCGTGATCTTTGTGTTCGTGATGACGAAGATGAGGACTGATCCTATGGATGCTGTAGCGCATATAGCAGCAGATAACCTTGTACCGGCATGTGGAGGTGCAGAGAAGCCGTTTACCGTTAGTGGTAGACAGTGGCTTTACTGCTATCACCCAGCCAGTGGGAGGCACTGCTACTTAGACCTCGATAATGACCGTCCAGTCTGGCATCGAGGATTTCATCCTGCTTTTCATCCTGAGCTTGAGTTCGCTGATGAAGCTGAGTTGCTTCGACCAGTTGAGCGAAAGCCTGACCATGAAGAGCTGGAGGATTTTTACTTTTAACCCACGGGGCCGCTCTTCCTGATGGGAGACGGTCCTCCATTCTCAAAGGAGAAGACCATGAAAGATCACAGTCAAACGATTGTGTTCCCTGGGAACAATGTTGAATCACTTGCTGAGGCTAACGCCATGTTGAGCGCTGTGTCGGAAGATGCACGTAAAGCCAGCAATACGGAAGACAAACGTGACCTTGAATCGCTTCAAGGCTGGCTGGAAGAGAACATCAATTCTCAACTGGCAGGCGTGAAGTAACTATGACTGTAACCCCACTGGGGGCTTCATGCCCCTGTGGGGGCATGGTGCCCGTAAAAGGAGTCACCATGAATGCAGTGAAGATGATCCAGAAGGAAAACCAGCTTGAGCTGCCGCTTTTCTTCCTGGATGAAGAGCCGAAGACCGCAGAAGTCATTCCATTTGAGCCAAAGCCTGAATGGACTGATGATGAGGTAAGGCAGTTACGTGATGGGCTTTTATGGCATAGCCTTAGAGTCCTTGCTGATGGTCGAGCTGGAAGTGAAATCAAGCAGGAAACGATGGCTTGGGTGATGTCCGATGAGGTACATCCATTCTCATTTGTGGTCTGCTGCGATGAAGCAGGTTACGATCCATCTGGAGTAAGGGAAGGCGTGAAGTCTATCCTAAACCGCTTAGCGCGGGTTAAAGCGGGGGGTTAACCCCCTGCTTTCCCAGTGGCATCGACTTTCACATGTGAAAGTTTGTGCCCCTCGGAAAGCAAGATTTTGCTCTCTGTCGAGAGTGAATAGTGAGGTAGCTGGCCTCCCCAAACAAACAGCATTCTACATAACCCTTGGGGGATCACTGCCCCTCGGGCTGGTGGTTCCCTGACAAACATGGAGCCACAACTATGACTACTCTTGCCAGCTTTGCGAATCCGATTTCTGTTATTCAACGCTCACCAACCAGTGGGGTGTTTGGCACAAATCAGTTCGTAGGAGACAAAGAGGGATTTGTACAAAAGGTGCTCGGAAAGTGGTACTGCAATCCAGGGAATACCATTCCCGTTGAGAGCATGTCCCACCTTGAGCAGGCGGAGAAACTGTATGACTTCTATGTCAAGTATCTCCAAGTGAAAGAAAAGATCTCTGTGAACCTTGGCCGGGTGCTGCATAAGCTGTACAGCACTGGTTCTATCAAGGAAGCAGAGATCGTGCTTGAAGCAATAAAGGCTCAGGCTGGCGTAACAGCTTGAGCAATCTACTAACCCTAAACCGGGTGCATCCGCCCGGTTCGGGACGTGGTGCGCCCCCAAACTATTTGGAGTGCATCATGGAAAAACATAACCTCAAATCCGGATTCAGCATCTATTTCGCTGACGTCCATTTCGAGAAACAAGTCTACGCATTCGGCTCAGGACTTGGCTTCACCTCTGTGATTTACGCCTACTCGCTGGGCCGAGATCCGGAAGAAGCTGAGAAGCTGGCGCTTGAAAAGTACGACTCTGACGAAACGAAGGTGAAGAAGGTGCATGTCAATCTGGCTCGCAGCCAGGACATCAACCGCTACACCTTCCCTGAACAAATGGCTGGCTTTGCTAATGCCATTCAGTCTCACGGCATCGCTGTGAACTGAGAACCACTTTAAACCCATCGGGGCCATTACTTCCCGATTGGGACGGTAGTGGCCTCTCAACCGAAAGGAGAGAGCTCATGGCTACTATCGTAAACACCAAGTTAGGAGAACATCGAGGCAAGAAGCGCGTCTGGCTGGAAGGCCAAAAGCTACTGCGTGAAGGTTACTATCCTGGCATGAAGTATGATCTGGAGCTGAAAGATTCCCAGGTTGTGCTTCGCGTCAAAGAGGAGGGTAAGTTCACCATCAGTAAGCGCGAGCGCAATGGCCGGGTGTCTCCAATCATCGATCTGACCGTGCAGGAGCTTGCTACCGTTTTTGACGGTGTAGAGATGCTCCGCGTGTTCATCCGTAACGGCGCAATTGTGATCTCTGCTCACCATCAACAAGAGCGAGTGATCGAGCGCGTCAACCGGCTTATCAGTAAGCTGGAGAATGGAGAATCGCTTTCGGTATGCAGCCTCTTTCATGGGGGTGCTTGATAAAGCGATTCACGCCGGTTTTCACAAGGCGGGAATTGCCAGTGCCATATCTGTGGCCGTGGAGATGGAAGGGAAATATCTCGATTCGTCTTTGGCAAATAACCCGGAGCTTTGGAACGAAGATTCTATTGTTATCGAATCGCCAATCCAGGCTGTGAATCTCAGCAAACGCCCACCACAGGTGGATGTTTTGATGGGGGGCATACCGTGTACCGGCGCGTCAAAGTCAGGTCGCAGTAAGAACAAGTTGGAGTTTGCCGAATCGCATGAGGCGGCAGGTGCCATGTTCTTCAACTTCCTGCAATTCGTAGAAGCGCTAAACCCAGCCGTTGTGCTGATTGAGAACGTGCCTGAGTACCAGAACACCGCTTCGATGGAAGTGATTCGTTCGGTGCTCTCTTCGTTGGGTTACTCCCTACAAGAGCGCATTCTCGACGGCAATGAGTTTGGGGTTATTGAGCGCCGCAAGCGTCTTTGTGTTGTTGCGCTTTCCCACGGGATCGACGGGTTTGAACTTGAGAAGGTTCAGCCTGTTCGCACCAAGGAAAGTCGCATACAGGACATCCTGGAGCCAGTTCCGCTCGATTCTGAACGTTGGAAGTCATTTGACTATCTGGCTGAGAAGGAGTTGAGAGACAAAGCTGCTGGCAAGGGGTTCTCTCGCCAGCTTCTGACTGGCGACGATGAGTTTTGCGGCACCATAGGTAAGGACTATGCAAAATGCAGAAGTACCGAACCTTTCATTGTTCATCCAGAACAGCCGGAGTTGTCTCGCATCTTTACACCGACAGAACATTGTCGAGTGAAAGGGATACCAGAGGAACTCATCCAAGGTCTGTCGGACACTATTGCCCACCAGATTCTCGGGCAATCGGTAGTCTTTCCCGCGTTCGAGGCTTTAGCCCTCGCATTAGGGAACAGCCTGTGGAGCTGGGTTGGAATGATGCCAATCATGGTCGAAGTCGTGGATGAATCACAGCCGGTGATCGGTGGTGAAGACTTCCATTGGGCAACGGCATTGGTTGACGCAAAGGGCACTCTCAAGCTGTCACCGGCAGCGAAAAAACAGGGGATGCCCTTCAACATTATGGATGGTCAATTGGCTGTCTATTCACCTAACGGAACTAAAAAGAGCTGCGGCCATGAGCCTTGCGAATATCTCCCGGTAATGATGTCCGGAGACGCAATCATGGTCACTTCATCTTTGGTTCATTAGTAACTCACCGGGGCAATGCCGAAAGGCCTTTGCTCCGGCCTATCCGAAAGGAGAGTAATCATGAAAATCGAAACTGTTGTGCCTTTACCTCCCGAGGATTCAGGCCTTCAACACTGCATTGCCAGGTTCCATAACCGCAACATGGATTCCAAGCGAAAAGACAAGACCCGTTTTTTCAGGAGGGAGCCGGTTATGATCGTAAACCCAGAGACCAAAGCAAAGGTTCTCCGGTATGCGATGGGCAACCCTGGGAATTTATCCATCACAAAGCTGGCGGTCGCGCTGGATTACGATGCGGTAGATGCTCTGGGTGTTCGTTTTAAAGACACTGTAAATCTTGAGGTTCGCAGAGCCAGGCGCTGGGAAGTCTGGCAGTGGTTCTGGAACCATCCGGATCAAAGTGTCCAACTGTCAATCAAATTGGGCGTGGTTGGCGCTGTGTTGGGAGTCATGGGCTTCCTGACTGGCGTAGCTCCGTACCTCTTGGGATAAACCAATAAAGCCGTTAACGGGCAATGTAAGTCCGGAGACGGCTTGCATTGCTCTCTCGAAAGTGGAGAGTCAAATGAACACATTAGAACAACTTGTAAATCAGAGAGTGCTTGAGGAAGGTCTGAAAAAGGCGAAGCCATTGGCCGCGCAAATGGGGCTTGAATCTGTACCTGATGAGATGCTTGAAATGATCTGCCCAAACTTGAACTACTCTGGGCAGTTTACGCCAGCTCTGTACGCGAGATTTCAAAGCGTAAAGCGATTACTGAAAGAGTTGTCGGAACAAACCTCACCTAAGCACGGGCATATTGTGAAGTTTACCAACCAATATGGGAGCTACGATGAGTCAGCTTTGCTGTTCAAAGAAGGCGACGTCAGAAACCAGAACTTGGTTGCTTGTGTGGGCGGGAAGACGCTAAATCTCGGAGAGCTAGAGCTTCGAGATTATGGGCTCAATATGCACATCGGTTGCGGACCATTTGAGCCGAGCTCAGAAGCGCAGATTCAGTCCTTGTCTGAGTTTGACTTCTATGAGACGACCTACAGATTCTGGGGCCAGAATCCATGTGGAAACGGGATGATAGACATCACCGTCCCTATGAAACGTTGGTTCTTGACTGTGTAGCTTCAACCTGAGTGCGCCGAGAAATCGGCGTACCGGCCCCTTAAAAAGGGTAATCAGCGCAGGGGGAAACCCCGCGCTTTCCCAAGCATCTCGGTTTCCCAGGGTGCTTCGGAAAGTGCCTTAGGCGCTCAAGTGCGGTAGCTGGCTGCCAAAAACAAACAGCAAATTATCAACCCTGACGGGAGCACCTCCTGTTAGGGGGGCTCCGTCATAAACTGAACGGAGATATAGCATGTCTAAAAACGTCAACGATGTTTTTTCAAACCGAACTTCTTTGGAATGTACTGTAAATGCAGCGCTGGATCGTCGTATCGGTCTGCGTGTCGGGTTCCCTCATTACAGAGAAGGAGCAAACGGTGTGGTTTGTGAGATCGAAGCAGAGTACCCATTGCTCAACACTCATTCGAGTGTTGCATGGCCCCTGCTCGATGAACTCAACAGTTACACCATCCAAAAAAACCAATCGCTCATTGATCACATTGATAATGCGGTCGCTGAACTGTTGAAACACAAGGCTCGTCTACAGCTTGATATTCAAAAGCTGCAAGACGGTGACATTGATCTGGTGAAACAGGCCAAGCAGCAATACGAAGACAACCAGATGTCGAGTAGCAGCTAGTTCAGGTCTGATAGCCAGGATTCAATTTTAACCCTACCGGGGTGCTTTCCCGGAAGGGATGGGCACCCTGCTAATCCAGGAGGCCCTATGCAACAAACATTAAACTTTGATCTATCAGAACAACCCATCCCAGTGCTTTTGCGTGGGGATAAGTGGGATTCTGTTTGGTCAGAACTGACTGATAACGAGGATTTGAACTTCGTTGATGCCAGTAGAGGAACCAGTCTGTCATCGTTGATCACGTCATCGGTTGAGTCCATTCACACGGCCTTAATTGATGGGTGGACCATGATGATCGGCTATTCCAGTGGTAAAGATTCTGAAACGGTCTTGCACCTGTTCCTGATGGCCCTGATCCGGGCTGTAAGGAGTGGGGCGACCATCAGCCAGCACCACTTCATCTTGCACACTGACACACTGATCGAAAGCCCAGAGGTAAGGTGGCTGGCGGATCAGAAACTGGCCGAGCTGGAGCGTTTCATTGCGAAGGAAAACCTTCCTCTGACCATCGTTCTAGCAAAGCCTGGGATCTCGCAGAGTTGGACGGGCCGAATCCTTACTGGGAGGGGGTTGCCTACGTTTTCCAACTCCACGGCCCGCCAGTGTAGCCAGGATTTAAAAATCACCTCTGCCAAAAGAGCGAAGGCAGCTTATATGCGAGAGCTTCCCAAAGAGGTTCGACAGAAAGTCTGCCTTTTGCTGGGCAGTCGTGATGCTGAAAGCACTATTCGTGCGGCCAACATTGCAAAACAGCGAGGAAGCTCAGATCGCGTCATTAAGACGAAAGATGGGGGTGAGCTGTATGTGGTGAAAAACTGGTTGGCGAGTGATGTCTGGGAGTTCTTACTATCCGCTGGCATGGGCTCAGCATATCCTCTGCCAAGTTACTTGGAGAGCAATGTCACTACGGCAGAGCTTTACAAGGCGGCAACAGGGGAGTGCGTGTGGTCGGCAACAGAGAAGAAGGCCAGTGACGCCTGTGGCGCTCGCTTCGGTTGCTGGGCTTGCCAGGCTGTTGGGTTGGATAAGTCAATGGAGACGTTGCTTGCCACGGACCCTGAAAGGCATGGCTATATGTCGGGGCTGAACCGCATCCAGCGCTACTTGGCAAAACGCCGGTACGCATGGGAAGACCGCCATCCCGTAGGTCGAACGATTTACGAGGGCGGATACATCAAAATACAGCCGGACGTTTACAGTCCTGTTTTCCTAGAACGATTGCTTCATGTCTGTTGCAGCATGGACTACATGGAGCAAAAGAGAGCTGATGAGCTGGCATACAAGCTGGCTACTGGTCAAGCAGAGGATAACGACTGGAACCGTCGAATGGCAGAGCCACAATTCCGGATCATATCGGAAGAGGCTTTAGTCCATATCGACTTCATGTGGGCCTTCCATCATTTCAATGATAAGCCTTTCCATGCCCTGGAGATTTACCACAGGGTTTGGTCGATGGGTGATCTGGACTTGCTGGAAGACGAGCCGCAGTGTGAAACCGTTCCTCAGTCACCAATTCCGAAGCCATTGTGGTTGAAGGTTGGTCGCTGGGGCGATGGTTCGCTTTCTGATGGCTTGGCCGATCCGTTAGCGGAAATGGCTTACTTTGACGGCGGGGATGACCCGTTGGCAGCGCAAGTGATCAATACCGCAGACGGAAAGAGAAGGGTGGTTTGCTTCGCAGAAGATGATGAAGTGAAAGTCGATCCCGACTCCGCTGCGTTCATCATCTGGAACGAATACCCGCGACTAAGGGAGTCTGTACTAAAGGGACATTATACGCCCGGTAGTGCAGCGCAGTTCTACCTTCGGTTCGGAGCAATCCAGCTTGCGAAAGGAAAAGGCGCTTTGTATCACCGTATGATGCAAAGAGGTCAAACCTACCACCAGATGGGCCTTACAGGGCTACAGACGATGGAAGGAATCCAACAGCGCAAGGATGTCAAAGTGCTTAGCGATGCTAAGTACAAAGATCTGGTGAAGCGAAAAATCAAGGGAAGACTGGCAACGGTACGCTGGTGGGTCAACTTGCACTTAACGTTCAAGTACCATCTGCACCACCGTACTCCGACGGGGTTGTTCATCGAGAAGCAACTTGACCAGGAAGCAATGGAAGAACAGAAACGGCATCAGGAGCGATGGTTTAACTACGTGACTGACGCGATGCTTTGTTACTCCAGCGCATTCTGTATGAGCGTCATGGAAGGGCGAGAGGGGAGCGGAAACGCCAACATTCGTCGTTACATGGCCGCGACCAGAAGGAAGGCTTATACGGCCCTCTGCGAGCTCTTGGACAATACTGACGCCCAGTGGGTGAATGATGTGGTCCAGAGTGCCGTAGGGCAGTATGAGGCGATACAGGCAGCCCTAACCGAAGGTTCCGCGCTTGCTATCTATCTCGACTGGATCAACCTACTGTCAAAACGCCATCCAGCCTCTTTGGAGCGACATGTCAGAACGATGATCAAGGCGGTTCAACGCTTACATCGCCGCGACGACACAGAGTTGCAAAGAGGACAGCAAGGCTTGTCCTTGGCCGCATAAAAAGCCCTCCTTCGGGAGGGCTTTTTCTTTTGCACCCCAAAAGGGCAATTACAGCGTTTTACCCTTTTAGGTGGCTGTCATACTCTTTGTTCATTGTCAGCGCTTGCTGGCTATAACGGTAGCTGGCCCAAAACAGCAATAACCTAACCCCTCGGGAGGAAACCCCTCCTGGGTTCTCTCCCACAAACAAAGGAGAGAAGCATGAGCCTAGACAAGTTAAGTCGGCTGGTGGACCAACAACGAAAGACCCAGGATGAAATCGACAATGAAATCATTCTGGCCGTCAAAGAGGTGTTGGCTACAAACTCAGTCGGTTTAGCCCGTGAGCTTGTTGGGGGTGTCCCGCAAGATCATCCATTCCATCCGTTTTTACTCGCTATAGCTAAGCAGCTTGACCCGAGATAACTAAGTAACCCAACCGGGTACACCAAGGCCCGGTCGGCTTTGGTGTACCTCCAACCAATTTTGGAGGCACTATGTCTAATTCAAATTTCGGCTTTCTAGCTCTGGCCTTGCGCCAACGCCTGATCAAACGCTGGTCACTGATGCACTCTGTTCAACCGGAGTCTGTGTTGGAACACAGCGCTGTTGTTACCCTGCTTTCCTACCTGGCTGGCAATATTGCCATTCAGCAAGGGAAGTCGGTGGATCTGGCAGTCATGCTTGCTCATGCTTCGTTGCATGATGCAGCCGAGGTTCTCTGTTCGGATGTTGTAACACCGGTCAAGAAAGCAAACGCTGTTTTGCAGCGTGAGTTTGAACGACTGGAAAAGGCCGCAGAGGACAAACTCATCCAGACTCTTCCCGAAGAACTCCAGGATGCAGTCGCCATAGCCTTCGCTCCCGGTGGCTATGAACAATCACTGGTTAAGGCCTGTGATACCTACTCCGCTTACATCAAGTGCAAACTTGAGGTGGCCGCAGGTAATGGCCTTGAGTTCCAGGATGCTCTCAGCAAAATGGAACGTGTTGTTGCTCAGGTGAAATCGGACTTCCCGGAAATCGACGCTCTGGACAAATGGTTTGGTAACGGACTCGGCCATTCAGTAGATAAACTGCTGGCAGGGGGTAACGATGACTAATCCAATCCCTGGCGACATCAAGATTAAGGACTTTGGCCGCGACCGGAAATTCCGTTCGGTTGATGAGCTTCAAAGCACTTTGTCAGAACAGTACAAAGGTCAGCATGTCAGCATCGTTTACCCTGCAAAGCCCAGCGGTTTACTCCGCACGGTTTTTGTCAGTGTCGATGATGCTGGTGGCGTGAATCGAACCTATGGGGACCAGTCTCCTGTCGATTTTTCTGCCATCAAAGATGACCTGTATGTACCAAGTGACCTGTAGGAGAGCACTAGCTATGGTGGTGATCATCGTAAACACAGGACACTATGAGTTTATCGGCCTTGGTGAGACCCACGGACAAGCCACAGAAGGGCTTTTGAAACGCTGGGACGAACACTGCGAACGTAATCCGGATGCTGAGTCTGGTTACATGCAGGAGCTGATAGAAGAAGGAAGCGCACAAGTTGTCGAGATGGAGCCCGGCTCCGCCGTAATTTACGGACTTGACGGCTAAGCCTTCTCAACTAACCCACTCGGGCGCATCATCCCGAGAGGGTGTGGTGCGTCCTAACCAAAAGGAATGCACTATGTCTAACTTTGAACAAGCTCTGGAGCGTACTGACGGTAAAACACTGATTCTCAGCAATGGGAGTAAGTGGGCAGGCCAAGACCCGGACAGCATTCAGACTTTACTGGATGTCCTGGGTGACAACGTTCTTGACCCGATGTTTGAGCAGTATCACTGTTATCGCCCATACCCGTTTGAACCAATGGTGAGGACGGGGCGAAATGGCGAAATGTTCCAGCCTTGGCTTGGGGCAGCCTGCTTCTTTGGGAACTTCCTGACCGTCTCTCATGTTTTCAACATCATCACGAAAGATGACGGTGTTGTTGAGGCCTTAACAGAGGCGATCCGGAAGAATATGGCGACTGAACAGTACCAGCAGAATGCCTATGAGCGTTATGCCGGTTGGTTCTACGCTGAAACCAGCGAAGGGTTAAGGCTAGTCTCTCCAAGTGAGGCTGCCGACATCCGAGCTGGCGCAGTTTCAAAGCTGCGTTACCCAAGAAACTTCGAGGTTATGAAAACTGCGGTTCTCAAAGGTCCTCGATTTGATACTGAATTAAACCGCAAGGCTTCTTAACCCAAACATTAACCCCACGGGGGACATCGGTCCCTGAGGGGATGGTGTCTCCCTCTGAAATTAAGGAGATACCAATGATTAAACAGCATTTTCAAAACGAACTGGTTAAGTGTGGATACCCGGATGATCTGACGATTGAGTACAGTCTCGGATACTGCCAGGGGGATGGCGTAGCCTTCTACGGGGATTTGAGCGTTGATGACGTCAAAGCTCTCATGAATCGCCTATTCAGCACTGAGCCCGGCCAAGTGGATGCTGTCAGCCGCGTGAAGAACCTGATGGCACAGAAAGACATTGAGAATATGCTTTCTGTCCTCCGCGAATATGGTTCCTGTGACCTGTCCATTACTCGGAATAGTCACGGGCATCACTACAGCCATTGGAACTGCATGAACATCGACGACAACGTGGACTTCACAGGGATCTTCCCTGATGATGATTCCATGATTGGCACCGGCATTGAAGGGATTAACCAGGATATGGTCGAGCGCTGGCAAGACCTCTGGGAACGCTTTGTGCTGGAGCTGGCGGATGATGTAAAAAGTCTTTCCAAGAAGCTCGAAGCGGACGGGTACTCGCTGATCGAGGCCTCTCCATGCGAAGATGAAGTGGTTTGGGAACGGGCCACTGAAAACTACCTGGTGCGTGTTACTGAACTCCCTGAGCGGGATTTCGATATGGGCCACTGGGATGACGAAGTAAGAGACCAAACAATTTGTTCTATCCTGGAAGGGAAAGAGCGAGTGCTTGGCCTACGTGTTGAGGTACTCTCTCGTGAAAACGAGATTGTCCTGGGTGAAGAGAGTCTGCACGGCTTGACCGTTGCCAGTGATGACAAGAGCTACGCTGGCTACAGACGAGAACTTCTCCGGGGCGCTATCCAGCAAACCAGGGACTTTTTCTCTCGCCACCTCAAAGCGGCATAACAAGGCAGGGGGAAACCCCTGCTTTACTTCCCAAGTCTTCTTACTCATGGTTAAGCCATCAGTAAGCAGATTTTGTCCTCCCTGAGGGCGAAAGCGTGCGATAGCTGGTCGCCAAAAACAAACAGCAAATTAACGTTAATTTATTAATCCCTGCGGGAGTCTATCTCCTGCTGGAGATACCTCCCGTTATTTCTGGAGGTATCCATGAACAAATTCCAAGACTTTAAGTTGGTTTATCGTCAAGGTGGTCGTCGCTTAGAGCGTGTCTTTAAGGACACTCTTTACGCGAATGTGAAGCGTGTCGCTGACTCGTTTCCTCCGACCGTTCTTTGGCGCATTCAGCCAGCGTAAAACTCGGAACCTTAAAGCTCGGCTTTGGCCGTGACCTTTCAATAACCCATGCGGGTACACTTCCCCGCACGGGGTAGGTGTACCCATTAACTTTGGAGTACACCTTATGAACCAAGTAGCTAAATTGGACCTCGCCCAAATCCGTCAACAAGCCATCAATGATGGTCTGCTGGTGGACCAATCTTCCATCGGTAAACAAGCTGGTTTCCTGACCAATGTGGCAGTGACCCCGGCAATTGTCGATGGAGTATTTGGTGCAGATGGTAAGCACTCGGTAGAAGACTTCCTTTTCATGTTTTTGCAGCTTTGTGTTGCTCAAACAAAGGTCGCTTTTACCGACAACAAGAATTGGGGAAAGATTCGTCTTTATTACCCCATGCCCACTGTAGATGGCTTTTTCAAACCCACTGAGGTTGTGATTAAGTCAGATCCTGTAACCGCAGATGTCACAATCATGATGGCCTCGGAAGATGGCACTCATTTGTGCTTGTGATATTCACAAAATTCGCCTCCGTTTCGGGGGCGACCTTTTTAAACCCCTCGCCGGGGAGTTCTCCCCGGCTGGGGAGCCTCCTTGGCACATTCTCCCGGTGTCGGGGTTTCCTTAAAACCCTGGCGACGGGGGTTTAAGGAAGCCTCGATGCTGGGGTTCACGCTAAGGAGAAAACCTATGTCTTACTACAAAGCTGACACCGTTCGTGAAGCTGCAAACGGAAACTGGCTATTCATCCTGGCGGCCCTAGCGCCCCATCTTGAACCAGCTCTCCGTAAACCTGGTCGTCATGTTTCTTGTCCTATCCACGGCGGGAAAGATGGCTTCCGACTGTTCAAGGATGCCCACCTGACTGGTGGCGGCGTATGCAATACATGCGGTGCCAATCATGATGGTTTTGAGCTGCTGATGTGGCTCAATAACTGGGACTTTAAACAGTGCCTGAGCGAGGTTGGTGATTATCTGGGCGTTGAGAAAGAGCAACCCCAGTATCAACAAGCCGCTGCACCGACACGAGCTCCTGTCCAGGCCAAAGCGCCTGTTCAGCAAGAGCCTATGAAGGTGAATAACAAGGTTCTCGATTCCAAGAATCGTAAAAAATCCATTGCCGGTACTCTGATTGCCCACGGTAAAGCTCCTTATGAGCATAACGAAGACAACGAGCTCAGCTACTTTGCCTTCATCCGTGACAAGAGCGGTTTGGAACGCACCATCTGGGGCGTGGATCTTGAAAGAGCCATTGGTGAAAGTGAAGCCAAGTATGGGGATGAGATCGTCATGACAAACCTCGGGCGCGAGCCTGTAACTGTCGTCGTTGAAGTTAAGGACGAGCAGGGGAATGTTGTGAGAGAACAACCTATGCAAACGCATCGCAACACCTGGCTGGTGGAACGTCGCGGCGCTACGGTAACGCAGTTCCGCGCTCGCTCGAACGGTGGTGTTGAGCCGGTGAGTCACCATGTTGAGTCGGCCCCTGTGGTCAACCGCACGGTAGAAGCTCCGGCACCGCAAGTACAACATGCGGCCACACAACCGGAAGAGCAAAGCAGCGAAAACAAGCCGAAAGTTGTTCCGATGTTTCGTGAACAACCTAAGCCTTGGCTGCTTGAGCTCCAAGAAGAAATGGAGAAGAGAATGGAGCGCGAACGCGCTTACAGTGCTCGTCTCCGTGAGAAAATCGAGAAGGTATGGAACGAGTGTTTGCCGTTCTCCAGTCATGTGACTGAGCCAATGCGTCTGTACTTCAAAAACCGCGAGCTTCTGTTCAAGGTTGATGAAGTAGAAAAAACAGACTGTCTGCGGTTCAATCCGGCTATGGCCTACTACGACGAAGATGGCAATGAAGTTGGGAAATTCCCGGCTATCGTCTGCGCTATCCGAGATGTGGAAGGCAACCTGGTAACGCTCCACCGCACCTATCTCACCCAAAACGGTAAAAAAGCCAAGGTCGGCAACGCCAAGAAGATGATGCCCATTCCTGACGGTTTGGATGTCAATGGCGCGGCCATCCGCCTCGGTGAACCGACTGAGGGTATCCTGGGTGTTGCAGAAGGGCTGGAAACAGCCCTGTCAGCTTATCGAGTCACTCAAATCCCGGTTTGGTCAACGGTCAATGCGACCCTGATGGAGTCCTTCGAGGTTCCAGAAGGTGTTCACACCGTACTGATCTGGGCTGACAAAGATAAGTCTGTGACTGGTGAGAAGTCAGCGAACGTGCTGAAAGCCAAGCTGGAGAAGCGCGGCATTCGTGTGTACGTCCTGCTGCCTAAACTCCCGATCCCGCCCAGAGCGAAAGGGATTGACTGGAACGATGTCCTGATGAGTCAGGGAAGCCTCGGTTTCCCGAATGCTCGCTACCTGCGCGATTTCATTGCGAGAAGGAGAGCTGAGTATGGCCGTCATTGATGTCTCGAAGGTTGATACAACGCCTGGTAACGACGCGGTGTGCCCCTTTTCTCCCCCTGAGGGGTGGGAGGGGGACTCTGCGGCCTACGTTGAGCTTATGCGGTCTCGGTATCGTCATCTGATGCACGGCCAGAGAATGATGGTGACAGCCTCCTTCGCAAGAAGGGAGCCTATCCAAGTTACTGGCCCGTTTGCTGATGAAGCGACGAAGATCATTAACTCAATGAAGATGAACAAGGCGAAGCCAACAGCTTTGTCTGCCTAAAACTTTAACCCTGAGGGGGTGTTCATGCCCTCTCGGGCATGATTCGCCTCCTCTTCAACTATGGAGGTAATCATGAAAAAGTTTTTGCGTATTAAGACGTGGTTTGTGCGTCTTTTCTCTCCTGACAAGAAGACTCTGGGAGCTATCGGTGAAGACCTGCGTAAGGTCGCCGTAACAGCCATCGGTGTCGGTATTGTAGGGGTCGTCTCAGAAAACGGAATCTATGGTCACTCCCGTTTTTGCAACACCGATTTTGACGACAAGTTGGCTTGCT